>JAGRAL010000004.1 GCA_020434605.1 Bdellovibrionales bacterium | reverse complement strand
ACCAAATCACATCATTGAACGTACTCCAGTAAACGGTCAATTTGAAAGCGCTTATCACACAGGTTCAGTAGCTTGTGCAGAACCAGTTAAAATGGCTTATATGCTACAGTTTAAACCATGGAAGCAATACTATACTTTAGATAAGACAGCATCAGCTGGTCATATTCAAAACTCTATAAACACTGATAATTTGTACTATAAGCATATTTGCTTTATCGGTGACGCGAAGTCTGCAGCAGAAGCGATTTCTTCAAATGCAGAGGTTAAGACAAAAGTTTTAGACCCATATCAGATTCAAGTAGTATTTGAACGTGCAAGATGTGCTCGTGGAACTGGTAGCTACGAGGACTTCGAGTGCGAAGAATACAGAAATGAAACAATTGAAATGAAACTTATCAATTGCAACGGTGATGGATCTGTAGACCCTAGATCTTTTAATTAAATTAAAAATACAAGTTTAATAACGCCTATCCTAATGTTGGATGGGCGTTTTTGTTTTAAACTTCCAGCCTTTAGATTTCTTTCTATCCTGTAGGATACTCCAGAAAATCGCTGATGTATAAATTACGGCAAAACTAACTGCCATTGCCATAGACCACCATAAAAGAACTGTGTAAGTAGTTTCCATATTATCCATAACTCCTCCTTACTATAGATTCTATTGTTAAAACCTTTTAAAGAGGTGAAGCTAGAGTTACAAAAATGTCAAAATTTCTTAATGATTTTGCGGTTGATGCTGATGTTTACAAATTTCATTTCTTAGATTTTCTAAATAATCTAGTTCAAAGTTTGTAAAGCCAGCTTGTGCACGATATTGACGACTTATTTTTTCAATCCGTTTTGGCATACGCCAGCGTAATGCTTCCATTCTGTTTGCAAAGTCTTCTTGGGGATCAATCTTTTCTTGTTTGCAAAGTTCTCTATACCACCTAGAGCCAAACTCTACGTGCTCGATTTCTTCTGTTAAAATGATTTTCGAGATGGATTGCAAGGGGCTATCTAGCACACCACCAAGACGTTTTAAAAGAGTATCACCAGCATCAAGTCCGCTACCCTCAAGATATCTATGTACGATTAAAACTCTGTCTAATAAGCTATCTTCTGCTGCTGTAGCTGACCAAAGCATAGTGTGTGCAGCCCAATCGCCCCATTTAAATCCTAGCTTTTCCATACCTTGTAAGCAAAGTCGTAGGTGTTTTGCTTCGGATAATGTGATGGCGGCAAGCTCGGCTCTAAAACCTTCGGGCGCATCAGTAAATTCGGTCAAAGTACGAAGCCCCAGTTCCATAGCTTGCAGTTCAATGCTAGCTAGGTCATGAAGTAATCTAGCTTGACCTTCTTTTGATGAAAGACCTTTTTTAGGGGTAAGTTGACCTGGTATTAGAATCTCAATGTCTCTTGCCGGCACAAACGGAATAGGTTCCCCTTTGCCATTTAGAGAATTCTCCACAGCTAGTTCAATATGATTTAGCTTTTTCCATATGCAAGATTGGTTGAGTACCATGCGTTTGTTTTAAATGAAGCAAAGATATTATGCAATACTTATGAAGTCTTAAGAAGAACAGATATTTTTCTATGCTTTTGGGAATGATTATGGAAGGCTTAATACCATGAGCATGATCGAATCCATCATTTTAGCAATCATCGAGGGAGTCACTGAGTTTCTACCGGTTTCATCCACTGGGCATTTGATCATAGCCTCTTCATTGATGGGCATCAATGAAGACCCCTTTACCAAGGCATACACTGTTATCGTGCAATTCGGTGCGATTTTGTCAGTATTAGTCTTGTATTGGAGGTACTTTTTAACTTCTTGGTCATTTTATAAAAAACTTTTTATCGCATTTTTACCTGCGGCTGTATTGGGTCTACTGGTGGCTGATAAAATAGATGCCATTTTAGGAAGTGTAGAGGTGGTGGCATACTCATTAATTCTTGGTGGTATCGCACTTATTTTATTTGAAAGGTACACTAAGCTGCATGACGGAAAAGAAGTCGGTGAAATTAAAAATAGCTCGGCTTTTAAGATTGGCTTTTATCAATGCTTAGCCTTTATACCTGGGGTATCAAGAAGTGCAGCCTCCATCATTGGTGGATTGTTTGAAGGCTTAAATCGTAAAGCCGCTGCCGAGTTTTCATTTTTCTTAGGTGTTCCTACATTAACAGGCGCTTGCTTTGTAAAACTTCTTAAATCAAGGGACGTGATTACAGCTGATAATATAGGGCTACTTTTGATGGGAACTTTCGTCGCGTTCATTGCTGCCACTTTAGCCATCAAATCTTTTATTCAGTTCTTAAATCGACATGGATTTACAATATTTGGCATCTACAGAATCATTGTAGGGGTCGTACTGCTTGTGGTGCTAGCAGTCACTAAGCACTAAGACTTGCCTCGTCTTCAAGGGGTAAGGTAGTTTACCTACAAATACATTTGGAGGCTCAAAGATGGCGCAAAAACCAAACTTTATGAATTTTACAGTAGATCATATGACTTTGTTATTACATCCAAAGTTATATAGCGTTTCTTATGCAATATTTAGGATCATTTTTGGTTCTACTCCAGAAGATATACTATATGAAAAAAGACGTAAAAACGACAACGGTGAAGTTTCAATGACCTACGCAACTCGAATTGGGCAGTGGGAAACAGCTAGCAGCAAAGACCCTTTAAATACAATTATCGCAGTGGTACAGCCATCAGAGCCAGAAGGGCAGCCTTCGCATGTGCGAGATATGTTAGATGGTCACGCTAACGTGGCTCACTGGCAACATATCGCGCTTCGTACTCCTGATTTATTGGCTTTTCACAAACACGCACTTGATAGAGGAGTGCAATTTGTAACTCCAATTTTAAAAGATGACGAAGAAAATTTGATTCAAGCTTTCTCAGGGGAGTGGTTCTACCCGGGTAGTAAATCTTCAGGACTATTTTTTGAGTTTTTACAAAGAGAGCCAAGTGATGAGTCATTAGCTGCGATTCAAAAGCAAAACAAACAGAGTTGGTTTCGAGATGAAACTTTCTTAGGTTTGTATGGGGAAAAAGAAAAAGAGTACCGCTCAGGAAAAGTGAAACCATTCTTATCAGAAGAATTATTTAATGAGATTTTAAAATACGTTGGTAAAAAACACGTTTGGGAAATCACAGAAGACGAT
>JAGRAL010000023.1 GCA_020434605.1 Bdellovibrionales bacterium | reverse complement strand
TTGCTGGTAAAACGTGCTAATTCCGTGTACACTAAGATTTGTGCCTTGAGAGTGTTCCGTTCCGTTAGTAGAAAGGTCCTCTGACTTTGGCCAGTATATAGTAAGGAAGAGGTTCCAGAATGAAAAAGATTTATGTAGGTAACTTATCGTATTCAGTAGACGATCAAGCACTAGGCGACGTTTTCGCACAATTCGGTGCAGTAGAAACAGCTAAAATCATCACAGACCGTGATTCAGGTCGTAGCAAAGGTTTCGGATTCGTTGAAATGACTAACGATGCAGAAGCTGAAACAGCTATCGAAAAATTAAACGGTACTGATTTTGGTGGACGTAACCTAAACGTTTCTGAAGCTCGCCCGCAAGAGCCGCGTGAAAACCGTGGTTTCAGACCAGGTGGACGTTCAGGCGGTAGAGACGGCGGTAACCGCGGTTTCGGTCGTAGATAATTACCATAATCTATAAAATGAATTGGGCTGTAAGTGATTACAGCCCTTTTTTTTGCCTAAAATTGTCCCCCAATTCGTATAATTACTACTGAAATCAATATATTAGTTCTCCATAGGCCCCATATCTGCATATACAGTAAGAATGTTTCTGGGACTCCTTTTTACCCTACATTTAATCAGTGTAAACGCGCTAGCGGCAGGGCCCAGCTGCGGTCCACTTTTTGATAATCCCCCTGCCCAAGCCGAACAAGCAAAGATCAGTAAAACCTATGATCTAGGGGAAGAGGTTGGCCATCTACTTCAGGGTATCGCAAATAGCCATGTGACCATGCATGAAATCGATAGCCTTTTTATTAAGGGAGCATTTCAAACGCTTCCTGAAATTATGGACCCGGTGAAGGTTTTATTTTTAGAAAGTGACGTAGCTTTTTTAAAAAATATAAAACTACACGAAAGCTCTGAATTGATTTTAGATATAGTTGATAAAAAAGATTACTCAAAACTCACCACACTCGTAAAAAAATTAGAGCAAAGACGTCAGGAGTTTTTTTCGAACTTAGATTTTATTGCCAGCTCAAAAACACAAAGTCGCCTCGTATATACTATGGCCATTAAAAGCGACAGCCCTGATAGATTTATACATTTAAATGGTAGAAGGTTAAGTTTTGATACAGCTCACAGATATGTATCAAAAAATTGGCCTAAAAATAAAGAGCAAGACTTTGAACATTTAAAAGTAATACTGGCTGGCTATATGGTTCCTCTGTTAAAAACCCAAATGAGTATCGAGGATGCTTTTGTAGTTGCTGTCGCTCGCATTCGACGAGATATGGAAGAGGATGCATCGGTTAGGGGAGATCCAAGAATATTTGTATACTTAGCAAAAGCATTTTTTAAAAACTTAGATCCACACTCGGCCTTTGCTAGCCCTAAAGAATTTAGCGAATACAATATTGCTACATCAAGAAGAATTGCTATTGGCGTATATCCACTAGATGTACCCAACGGGCTACTTATCACTAAAGTTTCTGAAGATTCACTAGCATCACATGCAGGCCTAAAAGAAGGAGATGTAATTGTAACCATCAATTCGGTACCTACAACCAGATTTATGCAAAGGGGTTTAGCTAAATTTTTACGTGCACAAGAAAACCCTGTTTTAAAATTAGAAATTGAAAGAAAAGGAAAGCTTCAACAAGTTATATTAGATCGAAGTGTAGAAGTTTTTAGAGAGCAGACACCGATCCGATTTAATGTTCAGGCGACAAACAAGAAACAAAAAATAGCTGATATTGGTTTTCATTCATTTTATCCGGGACTAGCTAAAGATGTAAGGGCCGCTCTTACCAAAGCCAATGAACAAGGTGTAAGTGGAATTATCTTAGATCTTAGACACAATGGCGGCGGCTTACTGTATGAAGCAAAGCAAGTTTTAAAAATGCTTATCACTACAAATGAGCCGTTTTGGTATAGTAAAACCAACGCCCAGATCATTAGTAGTGATCAAGCAAGATTAGGGCCTGTTGTGGCTGGTGAAACGTATGCACCAATGTTTAATGGGCGTGTGATTGTACTTGTAGACAATTTATCAGCGAGTGCTTCCGAACTTACAGCAAGTGTGCTTAAGTCATTTGGTAGAGCTATTATCGTTGGTGCACGTGCAACCTATGGAAAAGGTAGTTCTCAGGATAATATCCGAGTTTCTATGGGCGGATTAAAAATCACTTCTGGTTTATTCTATAACCGCTTTGGTGAGTCGCCACAGTATCACGGTGTAGAGTCTGATATTGTGATTGGGCGTGCTGAAGTTTTTGGTGCCGAGCAAGAAAGAAATCTACCAGGTGTTATTATTGCAGAAGATATTGCTAAATTGACGACAGACGCAGAACCTGTGATTGCTGAGATCGCTAACTTAAGAGAAAGATCTGAGGAGCGTCAAAAAGCTCCGAGAGAAAATGTAGAAGACCCTGTAATGCTAGAGGCACAAAGAATCTTATCTGACTGGCTAAATATCAAGCCGTAACCTTGTAACGATCTACAAAGGCTGTCATAATAATAAAATGCAATTACCACAGACTATAGCGGGTAAAAGAATTTCGTTGGTGCAAATGCCTTTGGATTTTATCCAAAAGACAGTCGCGGGAGAAAAGCCCACAACTAACTTATTTATCACTCATCCAGATTGGTACAAAGAAACAGAACTCGCAGACATGCGTTTACATCAAATGCAAAGAGACCCTAGCGTGGCCTCATGGTTACTGCGTGCGATAGTAGATACTAAAAGCCAACAAATGATCGGGCACTTTAATTGTCACGACAAAGTGGGTTCAGATTTTTTACAAAAATACTGGGGAAATGCGGTTGAGTTTGGTTATACCATTTATAAACCCTATCGCCGCAATGGATTTGCTACCGAAACAGTTTTGACTATGATGGATTTTTTAAAAAACAATACTCTAGCGAGTGCTATAATTTTAGCCGCTGCTGTAGACAATCATGCCTCTCTTGCCATGATTAGACAGCTTGGATTTACCGAGATTGATACAGTGGATGAGGATGATGTTAGTGAGATTGTTTTTATAAAAAAATTTTCAGACAGCTAAGTTACACAAATCGTAAATAACAGAAATTTATTTTCAGATGGATCCTTGATTAATAGCATTTAAATTGCTACATATGTGAGCGATGGAAAGCCCTAAACACAATTCATGCGGTACTTGCTCTTCTTTACGTAAAACACATTTTTGTGACTTACAGAAAAAGGCTTTAGAGACTCTAGATGCCTTTAAGATTCACTCACGCTATAAAAAGGGACAAGTGATATTCAATGAAGGAAATAGCCCTATTGGTTTGTACTGTCTTAGTTCGGGTTTAGTGAAGGTCACCAGTCTAAATGCAAAAGGCCAAAACATACTTTTACGTCTTGTTAAAGAGGGTGGTGTTTTAGGATATCGCTCTTTACTGGCGGATGAGCCATACTACGGAACGGCTATTGCTCAAGAAGATACGGATCTTTGTATAATTCCTAAAGAGACGATTTTTAGCCTTTTGCAAAATGAACCTGCGCTTGCCTTAAAGTTTTTGTCTCAAATTTCAAAAGAGCTTCATCAGGCAGAGGCAAGAATGCTTGGCATGGTTTCTAAGCCAGCAGGGGCTCGTGTTGCAGAAGCACTTTTAATTTTAAAAGACTGTTTAAGCAATACAAAGTGGACACGCCAAGATATTGCCGAGTGGGCAGGTACCACAACTGAAACGGTGATTAGGACTCTGGCTGATTTTGAAAAGCAGCAGTGGATTTCTCAAAAAGGCAGAGAGATAAACATATTATCTCGTCAGTCTCTTTTAGATATTGTAAGTCCAGAAATATAAATCACTTAAATGGCCAGCAAAAAGCTGGATTTGTATCGTTATTTGATTCAAAGACACGGTAGCTTGAAAAATGTAAGTACAAACTACAGTTCATTAATACTAAAATTAAAACAGATCTAAACGCCTTATTTTGTAGAAAAGAAAAATATTTTAGTGCCTTCAGTCTATTTATTTTTATATGAAACACGGGCACAGTGCCCAACCAAAATATACACATTAGCAGTATAACTTGCGGCAGAGAATTTTTTATCATCAGAGAAAACAAAAAAACGCTTAGCCAAGCGCACGGCAAACATCCGTTTAAAAATCCAACAGTGAATGCGTTCTGCGAGCTAGTTTTTCGAAGTGATGCTCGACATGATGATTTCCAATCGCTTACTAACATATATAGTGTGTAAAAAAAGAAACCCAATCCAACAGCTGCCTGCAATATAAAAAACTGAAGACTAATTTGTTTAAGGCCATAAAAAAATGTGGCTAATAGTACATAAGCAACTAGGCGTCCAATATGATAAAAAGTCATTTTGGATGTATCAATTTTAAATGTCAGTGGTAAACACATAAAGGCGCAGTGAGGACTTCCTATGATACTTATACTAAGTATAAAAAGGGGGAGGTAGGCGCTAGGTTCTTGAATATGTTTAATTAGGTCCAACAAGGGTAATATCTTTCATCACTGTAAAGTTTGTATTTTCACCATCAACTTGAAAAACCGTAGATACATTATAGTTTCCGTTTTTGTTTAGTAGGTCCTTAGAAAAGCTTACTATAAATATAAAGTTTTGACTGCTGTTGGCAGGAAGCTCGATTCCATTCATTGGTGCTTGAAACTCTACGTTATCGTATTTTTTACTGGGGTTTAGAGTAAAGCGTAGTGGGCGCATGCTTTGGTTGTGTAGGTGAAATGTAATGTGATTAATAATCGCTTTTTGTCCATTTGTAGCAGAGATTTCTGTGTATGGGGCGCCAGTTTTTCGCAATATAGTAATCTCAACAGGGAGTCTGTGCTCAAGTAAAAATATGAAACTGATAAGAGCAATACTGATTAGTGCTCCATAGATTAAAACTCTTGGTTTTTTTAGGCGATCCCACCAGCTAAGATATATTTTATTTTCTAACTCAAACTCTGATGTATAGCGAATTAAGCCTTTAGGTTTTTTGAGTTTAGTCATTATATCATCACAGGCATCTATACAAGCTGTGCAACCAATGCACTCCATCTGGATACCACGTCTGATGTCAATACCTGTTGGGCAAACTTCAACGCAGCGACGACAATTGACACAATCGCCGCGACTACCCATTGGTGCTAAACCTTTTCTCGGCTCTCCACGCTTTTCGTCGTAAAGTACCGATGTAGTTTTTGAGTCCATTAGTACAGACTGTATGCGTCCGTAAGGGCAAGCTATAATACAGAACTGTTCTCTAAACCAGCCGAAGTCAAAAAGTAAAATTGAAGTCATTCCGACGATAAACAAAAATGCAGTCTTATGTTCTTCGGGGCTCCCGCGCATCATTTCTAATAATCGGTCGGCACCTACAAAGTAGGCCACAAACGAGTGCGAGATTAATATAGATACAAGTAAAAACAAAGCCCAGGTTAAACCTAGTTTATATGCCTTTTTAAAACTTAAGCTTTGCGCTTGCAGTTTTCTTCTTGCAAAGTACTTTCCTTGAACCCAAATTTCAATTTGCCTGTATATAGCATCGATAAAGACAGTCTGCGGACAGGCCCAGCCACACCACACTCTACCAAATATAGAGGTAAAGACTGCTAAGCCAATAGCTCCTGCGGCTAAGAGTAAAAATATAAGTGGAGCATCATGCGATTTAAAAAGAACACCAGCAATCACAAATGTGCGGTTTTGAATATCTAAAAGTACTAGCTGCAATCCATTCCATTTTAGCCAGGGTATGGATAAAAATATGATCAATAAAAAAATATGAAAATAGGTGCGATAGCGACGGAAAACACCTTTTACTTCAGCGGGGTGAAGAAATAATCTTCCCCCTGATGTATCTAAAGTTCCGAGTCTTTCATCGCCTAGTGACATATTAATTACTAACCTCTACTCCCTCGGGAGCTTTTGGATTTTTAGGATTGGTACCCTTCAAGCTTAACACAAATGCAACCACTTGTGCTTGTTCTTCTGGTTTTAAGACAGATTCCCATGCGGGCATTCCTTTAGCGGCAACACCAGTTTGTACGACAGCTAAAATATCTTGAGAGGTGCCTTTACCATGAACCCAGTGATTGTCTGTCAAGTTTGGTCCAATAAGTCCTTGCCCCTTATCTCCATGGCACATAAAGCATTTTTCTGAATATATCTTTGCGCCGGCTTGAATAGACTCTGGTTTCTTAATGACCTGGTCATAGTCAATAGTCTCTGCTACTCCAGATTTTTGTGCTTGATATATTTCTTGCATTCCAGCCGCTAACTCTTGGTCAGTTGTTGGGCCGCTATGTGATTCGTAGTGGATGTAGTAAATTACACCATATATTATTGTCGCAAAAAAGATGGCAACCCACCAGCGTGGTAGTGGGTGATCATGCTCTACAATTCCATCGAAGTGTTCGGTAGACTGATTTTCTTTGTCGTCACTCATTTGCTATCTCCTCTTAGGGGCAGTTTTTCCATAGCATCGTAGTACTCTTTTTTAACGTATAGTACGTGGATGATCATATATACAAAGTAAGTAAAAAATATGGTTAGTCCAATTAAAGTTAACCAAGTATCAGTGAAAAATGATAATGCTTCTTGTTTCATTTTTTCCCCTTTTGACCTAAAGCTTGTAAGTAAGAAATCAATGCTACAATTTCTTTTTCATCTAACTTTTCCATTTCAATACCTTGTGAGCGCAAATCATCGGCAATGATTTTTGCTTCTTTGATGGCATTTAAATCAGCCTGACTTACCTCTTCGTCTGAGTAAGGAACTCCCAGGCCTTTCATGACAGATAATTTTTTTCGAAGAATCAAAAAGTCTGTCTTCTTACTATATAGCCATGGGTAGTTTGGCATGATTGAACCAGGTGATGTAGATCTTGGATCCATCATATGCTTAAAATGCCACAGGCTTGGGTATTTACCACCAAGTCTTGCAAGATCAGGTCCGGTACGTTTTGATCCCCACTGAAATGGTCTGTCCCACATTGACTCTTCAATGGTAGATGCTGGTCCATATCGTAATACTTCAGACGGAAGCTTTCGAATCATTTGCGAGTGACATACGTAGCAACCTTCTTTTACATAAATATCACGGCCCGCTAATTGTAGAGGTGTATATGGGTCAATGATTTTGCTTGGTTCTACATATTTATGTAGTGAAAGAGTTGGTACAATTTCGATTATAGATCCAACAGCAATCGCAATAAATGAGAGGACACTAAAGGTTAATCCCATTCCCTCTAACTTTTTGTGGGGCTCCTCATCTTCTACTTTATGATTTGTTAGTGGTGCCGCAGATACCTTTGTATCAACCACTTTAGTATTGGCTTGCTTAATGGTTCTATAAATATTGTAAGCCATCAAAGCAAATCCAATAATGTAGAACAGACCTCCGAATGCTCTTACCCAGTACAGGGGAACTATTTTAGTCACTGTTTCTACAAAGTCAGGATATACTAGGCGACCGCTACCATCGACAGCTCTCCACATAAGGCCCTGCGTGATCCCTGCAGTTACCATTGAGATGTAATATAATAAAATACCTAAAAGTCCGATCCAAAAGTGCGCTGTCGCTAAACGAAGGCTATATAATTTTGTGTTCCACAATTTAGGTACTAGATAGTAGATCATGGCAAATGTTAAGAAACCATTCCAACCTAAAGCACCAATATGAACGTGTCCAATAATCCAGTCGGTGTAATGCCCTAAAGAAGAAACACTTTTTATGGATAGTAGTGGACCTTCAAATGTTGCCATACCATAGAAGGTAATTGCTGCAACCATAAACTTAACAAGTGGGTCTTCTCTTAAAAGATGCCAAGCCCCACGTAAGGTTAACAGGCCGTTGATCATTCCACCCCAGCTTGGTGCCCACAACATCAATGAGAAAACCATCCCCAGTGTTTGTGCCCAATCAGGAAGTGCTGTGTATAGCAAGTGATGTGGACCTGCCCAGATGTAGATAAATACAAGTGACCAAAAATGGATGATGGAAAGTCTATAAGAATAAATCGGGCGGTTTGCAATTTTAGGCATGTAATAATACATGAGCCCTAAGAAAGGTGTGGTTAAGAAAAATGCCACTGCATTATGACCATACCACCACTGCACTAAAGCATCTTGCATACCAGCATAAACCGGGTAACTTTGTAAAAAACTTACGGGCAATTCGATTGAGTTGATAATATGTAAGACAGCAACGGTAATGATGGTAGCAATATAAAACCATATAGCCACATACATATGTTGTTCACGACGTTTTTTGATCGTACCAAAAAAATTAATCGCAAATACAACCCAAATTAATGTAATTAAAAGATCGATCGGCCATTCTAATTCGGCGTATTCTTTAGACTGTGAGTAACCTAGAGGTAATGTTATTGCTGCACATATAATAACAAGCTGCCATCCCCAGAAGTGAATTTGACTGAGTGCATCTGAGAACATTCTGGCTTTTAGCAATCTTTGCGTTGAGTAGTAGATACCAGCAAAAATCGCATTGCCTGCAAACGCAAAAATAGCTGCGTTTGTGTGAAGAGGCCTTAATCGACCGAATGTTATAAATTCGGTGTTTAAGTTAAATGGCCAGTGTGCCAATTCAAGTGCTGCCAGCAAACCAAATAAAAAAGCAGCGCCTGCCCATATCATGGTTGCCATTAAAAAATTTCTTACGATTTTGTCATCATAAGCAAAGTGGTCTAATTTACCTTCTGTCATTGTTAGTCTCCTATATTCTTACATCATCTTCTAAAATTTTATGAGATGGACTCTCTAAATCATCAAATTGCCCATCCTTATTTGCGCGAAATAAACACCACAAGAAAAAACCACTAAGTCCCATCGCAACAGGTATTAAAAGTAAGATAATACTCATCGCAGCACCCTAAGAGTGTTAAGAATTAATGCGGCAGAACTAATTGGCATTAAAATCGCGGCCACAAGAGGGTTTACAAAACCCATCAATGCTAGCGCACCAGCAGTTACATTATAAACAAGTGAAATACTTAAGTTTTGGATCAGACAAAGTCTTACTTTTTTAGCTACCGATAAAAGATCTATCACTGAGGCCACGCCTGATTTTAAAAAGTAAACATTGGCTGCATCTAAACTCATTGTAACAGGTCCCTTTACAGAGATACCTATATCAGCAGCACGTAGGGCTAAAGAATCGTTGATTCCATCTCCCAACATCATGGCATTTTTTGTGGCTGTAATTTTACTTAATTTGTCTTCAGGACTTTGCTGCGAGAAAGTATGGGCTAAATCTAATCCCACGCTACGAGCTATTGTTTCGGTGTTTTTAGGGTTATCTCCAGAAATTAAGTAAATATTTTGATACTTAGCTCGTAGAGTTTTAATTACCTGTTCTGTATCTTCTCTAAGGGGGTCAATAAATTGAAACGAACAAAGGCTTATGCCATCTGCAAAAAAATCAATCTTGATTACGTCACCAAGTGAGTTTTGTCTTAGCTGGTAAACGACTCCATCAATTGTACCTGAGACACCAATCCCAACCTCTTCTTTTAGATCCACTACGTTAAGCTCATGGTACATCTCTGCCCAGGCATTTCTAAAACCAAAGGCAACTGGGTGGTTAGATCTTTTCTCAAGGTTTAATATTATATTTTTGATTTTATTTTCTATCTCTACATCTGTTTCAACTAATCGTAGTTGCCCTTTAGTAAGGGTTCCGGTTTTATCAAAAAAAATGTTTTTAATACTAAGAGCTTTATCTAAAACATTTTGATCTTTTATAAGTATGTTTGCAGCCTTTGCCTTTTGAATACCCATGGCGTAGGTAAGCGGTGTTCCTAGGGCTAAGGCGCATGGACAAGCAACAATAAGTAGGGCCAAGGCTCGTTGAAAGGCCATTACTGGGTCATCTGAAAAGTAAATTGCTAGGTGTAGTATGGCGATTAAAAACACACTGCCGATTAGGTAATGTGAGATTTTATCACTGATTTGCGAAAACTTACCCTTTGTTTTTTTAATCTCTTCAACCTTTTGGTACAACTTATTTAACGAGCTTATTTGAAAAGAGTGAGTTGAAATAATTTGGCATTTATTAATACATACGCTGCCGCTAGTTATCATCATTCCTTTTTGAAAGATTTGCGGAATAGACTCGCCACTTACAAAAGAGGTATCAAATGGAGCACTGTTATCTACAAGCACACCA
>JAGRAL010000003.1 GCA_020434605.1 Bdellovibrionales bacterium | reverse complement strand
CCCCACAAAACTGAGCGAGCGATTCAAGCAGATCCTCGATTTTAGGAGCGCTTTTTACCATTTCATCATCGATACCAGTGATTCTTACAACGGTTGGTGGGATAGGTTTTCCTGGGTTCACAAGCGTGCAAAATTTTGCATCTACAGCCCCATCTACAAAGCGAACGGCGCCAATTTCAGTTATTTGTTCTACACCAGGAAGAAAGCCTGTCGTTTCAAAATCAAATGCTACAAATCTCATATTATTTTCATAGCAGGTTCAATAAATTAAAGGCAAGTCTTATTAAACAACAAATTAGGCTTATTCGACTACATAAAATGGATTGGTGTAAATCCAATCTAACCAGGCTCTGTGGTCAGGAAAGGGGAGGTTTGATTTTGTTTTCACTACAACCCTATATACTCCTGCGACATGAATTTTTACGGACGCCTCGTGTCCATTTGAAGAGGAATAGGCCTGCCCATCTTTAAAGATCTCAACAGAAACTTTTCCTGTCACACTTTTGGGCAATTTTACATGTAGCTCTAAGTTATTGGATAACTTTATTTTCGATCCCATTAAATACGTATTTTTGTGGTCCTGCATCTCTGCCAAAAACCCTCTTGGGTCCCCTAAAACGTCAAAGCTCATATAAGATTGGCCACCCTGTAGAGCTTTTAAAATCTTATCTTTGTCTTTTTTAAAATTACCAGTGAGTTCGGATTTTATCAAAATATGGTTCGATGCAAACTTGAAAGAAGAAAAGTAAGAGGGAAAGCGGATAGAACCACCCAGTAGGGGGGATTTTGCCGATATATCGTTACCTAGTATTCCGATTATCTTCTGTGATTTATTAAGATCATCCCATAACTCAAGTTCTTGATTGGGCCTGACAAATAAACGAATCAAAGCAAAATCCGAGTGAAAAGGGTAAATCAGTAATGAAAGTAAAAAGTTAGACTTGCTTTTTCTCCAAGACTCTCTCCATAGGCGGCGTAAGTTTACAATCTCTAAACCACTTAAACCATGAACACCTTGTTTTAACCAAGTGTTGTCACCCTTAAGGGGGTTGGCTAGTGCTAAAAACTCTTGCGGGCTTTCTTGAGTGATCATGTCGGTAAAATAAGTTTGCGCTTGTCCAAGACCAGAAAATAATAGTTTATAGTCTTCGCTTGGATAGTATAATAACTGAGACTCAAGATAACTATATCGCCCGCCTTGTAGGACGATTAAATTATCCATATAACCTTCAAAGGTTTTATATGAAGAGGAAGGGTTTACATCTGTAATAAAAATGTAATCCAGGTTAGCGCGTTTTGCATCACTAACAATACGCTCTAGACTACCACTACCAATTCCTCTGTCAGAGTGTACGTGAGTGATTCCCTTGTAGTCATAGTACTTATCGGTGAGAGGTTCCTCTAGAAGGTGGTCAGTTACTGTTATATTAAATTGGCTTACATATAGTCCGTAAGAAAGGTAAGCGAATATAATGATAGAAGTACTAATCAACCATTTCATATTTTATCGAGGAAACTTCCTTTCTACTCTTTCGCCAAGAGTTCCAGGTACACCCTGGTCTCGACCATTATAGATTAAGTTAATAGCCCCACCATCACTAGATTTTAGCAAAATATTACTTTTTGCTTTGATGGTGTAAATTTGCTCTGGTGCGAGCTTTACTTTTATTAACTTTTCGCCGTCCGTAGAAAATTGAATTTCCACTTTATCAAGAGCTTCAATGATAACCTCTTGTGGTCGACTAACAACAGCCGGTGTTGCAGTAGGTTTTGGAGTTGGAGTAGCCGTTGGCTTAGGTGTAGGCGTTGCCGTTGGTTTTGGTGTAGGCGTAGCTGTTGGCTTAGGTGTAGGCGTTGCCGTTGGTTTTGGTGTAGGCGTAGCTGTTGGCTTTGGAGTTGGAGTCGCAGTAGGTTTTGGGGTCGGCGTAGCCGTCGGGCTTGCTGTCGGCTGCGGACTAGGAGCTACTGTTGGTGCAGTAGTTGGGCTAGGTGCGGGACTTGCGGCCACTGTTTCTGTTGTAACAACAGCACTGACGGGAGTAGTGGCACTTCCTTCGGGTGTTGGTGAAGGAGACTCGGTAGATATCGCTGCTGTATTTTCTGTAGCGTTGACGGAAGATTCGGCATTAAGTGTGGTTGTTGTATCTTCGGTCTTGATAGGTTCAACTTGGATAGCATCCTCAGATACCATTTTTTCATCTTGCTATTTTTGAATCACACGTGAGGTCATATAAATAACGATAACAATAGCAGCGATCACAACAACAAAAACACCACGAGTAAAGGGGTTTCTCTTTGAGTTTGCAAATTGAACTGCAGGGTCGTCACTAAGCGAATCGTTACTTTGTAGCAATGATTGTTTTTGCGTTGATCCCATCTCTTTATGGAAAGTATCCAAGAGTTCGTTTACATTTAACTTTAAAAAGCCAGCGTAAGTTCGTACAAACCCACGAATAAATGCTTTCTTAGGAAGTTTTTCTAAATCACCATCTTCTAGAGCAACAATTGTTTGAACTTTAATTTTAGTGGCCTGCGCAACTTCTTCAAGGCTAATGTTTTGTTTAAGTCGTGCGTTTTTTAATGTGTTACCGGTTTCTTTCATAAAGCTTTCTCTATAATATTTTGATATGTGTTTATTTCTTTAACATATGAATGGTTAGGGTAAAAACCTTCTAATTCTTTCCATTTTGCATTGGCTTTTGTTGTATCACCAAGCTTGTAGTACGTCAGACCACCATAGTAAAATAATTCAGGGTATTTTTCTGTTTTACAAAGCCCAATGGCATGCTCAATGGCTTTTTGTGCTCTATCTAACAAGTTAAGATGATAAAGTGTTGCGCCATAATACCGGTGAGCTGGACAATATTTGCGATCAGATAAAATAGACTGCTTTAAAAACTCTTCTGCTTTTACAAAATCGCCAAGGTGAAAATAAGTCGCACCTAGATTAGCGTTTAGTTTTTCTGGCTCGGTATAGGTTAAATCTTTTTTTGCAATCTCGAATTGTTCTTTAGCTAAATTGTATTGCTGCTCAGATAAGTAAAGCGCTCCAAGATTTGTGATGGCATCAGTGTATTTAGGATTTAATTTTATAGCCTCAAGAAAATGTTCTTTTGCTTGCTCGGGTTTTTGGCTTGAAAGATAAGTTAAAGCAAGGTTGTTGTGAGCGACTTCATTTTTAGGGTCAATTTCAACGGCAGTAAAAAGTTCTCTAAATGCAAGTGCATACTTCTTATCTTTTAGATAGCTAGTCCCGATTTCGGTATGAATGAGAGAAAAACGCTTGTTCTTGTCAGAAGAGGCGCACGATAACGTGCAAATAACCATCAAAAAGGCCAATATTCTCATATGAAAAACGTAACAAATGCAGAGACTTGGCACAAGTTAAATCTACGTGCCTAGCTGTACTAGTACCTCAAAGTGATAGGTCTGTGGAAACATGTCAAAAAGCTTAACTTTTTGAATCTTCAAATCTGGACGAATTTTTTGAATTCTCTTTAGATCACGAAATAATACGCTTGGGTTGCAACTAATGTACACTATTCCCTCTAAAGGATGTCGAAGCAGGGTTGTTAAAAAATCTTGGTCACAACCAATGCGTGGCGGATCTAGGACAACGATGGCTTGGGTTAAGGGAATTTTATTTAACCAAGGCTTAACATCTGAACATACAAATTCTAGATTGATGATTTCATGGGTTTTGCGACTGGCTTCTCGAATGCTATTAGCGTTTACCTCAACTCCAATCACATTTTTTTTATCTAAGTTTAAGGCCAATGGAATGCTAAAATTACCCTTGCCGCAATAAAGGTCCCAAAGACTATTGCTTGTAAAATCGCTACAGTATTCGACAACAGAGGAAACTAGTTTTTTATTACACTCCTCATTATTTTGCGAAAAACCAAGTTCTTCGCCATGGGCCATATTCTCAGAGATGTGTATTTCAGAGTCATTTAGTTTGTAAATTTCAAATTTTTTCTCTCTTGCTACGGGGAGTTTTTTTCTTAAAGACTTAATGCCCTCGTTGATAATTGGTTGGGCTATGGGGCAGGTTTCAATATCAATTACAGAATGCGAGCTTTGTTGAAAAAAACCAAGACGATCTCTGAAAGCCCTGATTTGCACTCGATTTCTATACTCGTAGGATTTAGAAGGAATCATTTCTATATCAGAGGGCAACTCAAAACCTTCTTTTTGTGCCATTTCGGTTAGTATAAGATGTTTTTGTTTTAGTTGTTCGCCGTAGCTAATGTGTTGCCACTGACAGCCACCGCACGTTCCAAAAACTTTGCAATCAGGGCTTACTCTGGCAAGACCACTTTTTAAAATTTTTATGATTTTACCTCTAGCAAATGTTTTTTTGCTTTCGGTAATTTGAACCTCAAGTTCGTCACCTGGGGCTGAAAAAGGTACGAATACAACAAAGTTCTGGTAGCGACCAATGCCGTCACCACCAAAACTTAGCTTGTCAATTTTAAGAGAGACAATTTGTTGTATAGCTAGCATAAGCTGCCGGCTTTCTGATTGCTAATTAAGAGTTACAAATTTCATTGTTTTCAAAAAACAATGCAAGTTCTCTTTTTGCGCTGTCAATGCTGTCGCTACCATGAACGGCATTCTCACCCATAGAGTCGCCAAAAACTTTACGAATAGTACCTTCAGCAGCTTTAGAAGGATCAGTTGCTCCCATGATTTCGCGATTTTTTAATACAGCATTTTCACCAGCTAATGCCATAACAACTACCGGGCTTGAAGTCATAAACTCTACTAGCTCACCAAAAAATGGACGAGCGCTGTGTTCAGCATAAAACTCTTCAGCTTTTGACTTAGAAATTTTCATGATTTTCATACCAGCTATTTTTAAACCGTTAGACTCAAATTTATCTACGATTTTTCCGATAACATTTTTTTTCATAGCATTAGGTTTAATAATTGAGAAAGTTACTTCTTTAGACATTGGGGCTCCTTAGTTTTGACTAATTCTTTAGCGTAATCAGATATTTAAAGCAATAAAAAAGCCCCGTTTAAGGGGCCTTTTTGCAAGATAGTTTTTTAGAATTTATAGAGCAGCTTTTAGAGTAGATCCTAATTCGGCTGGGCTTCTGGCGATCTTACAACCAGCAGATTGCAATGCTTCGAACTTAGCTTCTGCCGTACCTTTACCACCACTGATAATGGCACCGGCATGACCCATGCGTTTACCAGCTGGAGCAGATGCACCTGCGATAAAACAAGCTGTTGGCTTTTTAAATTCACGCTTAATGTATTCGGCGGCTTCTTCTTCAGCAGAACCACCAATTTCACCAATCATAATCACCGCATCTGTATCTTTGTCTTTATTAAACATTTCTAAAACATCAATAAAGTTTGTGCCGTTTACAGGGTCACCGCCAATACCTACACATGAGCTTTGGCCTAAACCAATCTGAGTTAATTGGTAAACAGCTTCATAAGTTAGTGTGCCGGATCTTGATAGTACTCCGATGCGTCCTGGTTTATGGATAAACCCTGGCATAATTCCAATTTTACATTGTCCTGGAGTGATTACACCTGGGCAGTTTGGCCCAACCAATCGAGTACGCTTTCCTTGCATAAAACGTTTTACTTTTACCATATCTAAAACCGGTATGCCTTCAGTGATACAGATTACCAAATCAAGGTCAGCATCAACAGCTTCCATAATTGCATCAGCAGCAAACGGAGGCGGTACGTAAATCACAGAGGCATTACAACCAGTCTTTTCTTTAGCGTCACCCACAGTGTTAAAAATAGGAAGGTCTAAGTGCTTACCACCGCCTTTACCCGGTGTTACACCGCCAACCATTTTAGTTCCGTACTCAATGGCTTGCTGTGTATGAAACGTGCCTTGTGAACCAGTGATACCTTGGCAAATTACCTTTGTATTTTTATCAATCATAATTGCCATCTTGTTATCCTTTCACCGCTGCAACGATTTTTTTAGCAGCATCAGTTAAATCATCGGCAGGAATAATATTTAAACCGCTGTCTTGAAGCATCTTTTTGCCTAGCTCCACGTTAGTACCCTGCAAGCGAACAACCAGCGGTACTTTTAATCCAAGTTCTTTTGAGGCAGAAATTACACCATCAGCAATGATGTCACACTTCATAATACCACCAAAAATATTTACTAAGATTCCTTTTACATTTTTATCTTCTAAAATAATTTTAAATGCAGCAGTTACTTTTTCTTTTGTAGCGCCACCGCCAACATCTAAAAAGTTCGCGGGGTTTCCGCCCTCTAGTTTAATGATATCTAGGGTAGACATTGCAAGCCCAGCACCATTTACCATACATCCGATATTACCATCTAACTTAATAAAAGCGAGGTCGTGCTTACTAGCTTCGATTTCGGTAGGTTCTTCTTCGGTTAAGTCACGCATTTCAACGATATCTGCATGACGATAAAGTGCATTTGAATCAAAGTTCATCTTTGCATCTAAGCAAATCACATTTCCATCTGCGGTTTCAACAAGCGGATTGATCTCAGCCATAGATGCATCTTTATCAATAAAGGCATTGTATAGACCCATGAAAAACTTAACCGCCTTACCAGCTACAGGACCTGGCATACCAATTTTAAATGCTAGTTGTCTGGCTTGAAATGGCATTAAACCCGTCACAGGATCAATTTGTACAGTATGAATCTTCTCGGGCGTCTTTGCAGCAACCTCTTCGATATCCATACCACCTTCACTTGACGCCATCATCGCAACTTTACCTGTTGCACGATCCACTAGAGTGGCCACGTAATATTCTTTTTTAATATTACAACCCTCTTCGATAAATAAAAGTTGTACCTTTTTACCCTCAGGCCCAGTTTGGTGAGTGACAAGTGTTTTACCTAAAATTTCAGAGGCGTACTTTTTTACTTCATCTAAAGATTTTGCAACCTTTACGCCACCTGCTTTTCCTCTTCCGCCAGCATGTATTTGGGCTTTAACAACCCAAACACTGCCACCCATTTCTTGTGCGACTTTTACAGCCTCGTCTACAGACTTGGCTGTTTTTCCTTTTAGTGTAGTTACACCAAATTGTCGCAATACAGATTTGGCCTGATACTCATGTATATTCATTCTGCCTCCGCTTAGGCGTTTAGTTTGTTAAGAGCTTGTACAAGTTCACGTACGGCATTTACCGAATGATCAAGGCCTTGCTTCTCAGTTTCGTTTAATTCAAATTCAATTACTTTCTCTAAACCATTTTTACCTAGTTGGCACTGTACACCAACAAATAGATCTTTGTATCCAAACTCTCCCTCAAGCCAAGCGGCGCAAGGTAAGATTCGATTTTGATTTTTCAAAATAGCCTCAGCCATTTGAACTGCACTTGCAGATGGTGCGTAGTAAGCAGATCCAGTTTTTAATAAACCAACGATCTCTGCTCCACCTTTTCTTGTTCTATCAACGATCTCATCAATTTGATTTTGCTTTAAAAATGTAGTTAAAGGAAGTCCACCAATGCTACAATATCTTGGCATTGGAACCATCGTGTCGCCGTGACCACCAAGAACGAAAGCGCTAATGTCTTTCACACTCACACCAGTAGCTTCTGCGATAAAAGCACGGAATCTTGCTGAATCTAATACTCCGGCCATACCAATTACTCGGTTACGAGGAAAACCTAATTCTTTTTTAGCTACATAGGCCATCGCATCTAGTGGGTTACTCACGATGATAACTACTGCGTTAGGGCTATACTCTTTTACACCAGCACAAACGTCTTTCATGATTTTTGAGTTAGTCGCCAAAAGATCGTCTCGGCTCATACCTGGCTTTCTTGGAAGACCTGCGGTGATAATCACAACATCAGAGTTAGCTGTATCTTTATAATCAGATGTACCAATTACATTTGAATCAAAACCTTCAACCGGTGAAGCCTCAAATAAATCAAGAGCCTTACCTTTAGCAGCCCCTTCATTAATATCTACTAAAACAACATCGCCCAACTCTTTTTGAGCCGCCCAATGCGCGCATGTTGAACCAACAAAACCAGCACCAATTACAGAAATCTTTTTACGTGTATGCATATTTATCCTCGACGAGTTTATGATTACTAAGTTTTACATTTTATTTAAAGTTTTCCTACTTGCAAAGTGATGCTATGCAGAGTCAGCGCTCTTAATTCGATGTTGCACTGTCCTAGTCTATTGCTATGCTATAAACAGGAGATATTTTTGGTCGAATTACAAAACGTCAGTCTTACTTTTGAATCACAAGCTGTCCTTGAGTCTGTAAATCTTACGATTGAAGATCATTCTGCCATTTCTATCTTGGGTCCGAGTGGTATTGGAAAGTCTTCACTGCTCAAATTAATTGCTGGAATCATTCAACCAAGTGCGGGAAAGATCTATATTGATAAAAAATCACCACAAAAATGGCTAAGCCAACCCAAAGATATACCCATCAGCATGCTATTTCAAAAAAACGCACTCTTTGACTCTATGTCTGTGTTTGAAAATGTAGCATTTCCTCTGAGAGAGAAAGATTTGTATGCAAATGAAGAAATCGCAAGCGTAGTACAGCAAACTCTCGAAGATGTGGGTTTATGGCATGTTAAGGATCTTTATCCCGACGAAATTTCTGGAGGTATGCAAAAGCGTCTAGGAATTGCCAGAAGTTTAGTGTTAACTCCAAAGCATATTCTATATGATGACCCAACAGCTGGTTTAGATCCAATTACAAGTCGCGGGATTGCTCAGCTCATTCGTGAAACACAAAAAAAACATAAGATGACAATTGTCAGTGTGACAAACGATATGGTTAGGGCCAAGCAGCTAGGAGATCGATTTGTATTTGTTTATGACAGGCAGATCAGTGTTTTTAACAGTAGTGATGACTTAGAAAAAAGCAAAGATCCTGTTGTATATCAGTTTATTCGTGGTTTAGAGGAAGGACCTCTGAGGGTACAAAATGATTAAGTACACGAATATCAAAAAATCCTTTAGTGGTAGAACAGTTCTTAATGATATTAGCTTTTCGGTTGCTGAGGGCGAAATAGTCTTTATCCTAGGGACCAGTGGCACAGGCAAATCGGTTTTATTAAAAAACACAGTTGGATTGATGAAGCCAGACAGTGGAGAAATTTTATTTCAAGGAACGGATATAGTTCAATTAAATGAAGAGCAATTATTAGAGATCAGAAAGCAATGTGGAATGATCTTTCAACACCCAGCGCTTTTTGATTCATTGACCGTAAGAGAAAATCTAGCATTTGGATTAAAGCGACTAAAAAAGTTAAACGACGACGATATAGAGCAGCTAATAAAACAAAGCTTAGAAGATGTTAACTTGTCTTTGGACATTTTAGAAAAAAAACCTTCTGAAATATCATACGGCATGCAAAAACGTGTAAGTATAGCGAGGACTCTGGCAATACATCCCCAGGTTTTACTCTTTGACGAACCAACCACGGGTTTAGACCCTGTTACAACCACAGCAATCAACCAATTGATATATACACTCTCTAGAAAACACAAAATCACATCTATTGTAGTCAGCCATGATATGGGATGCGCCATTGATATTGCAGACAAAATCATAGTGCTAGATAAGGGTAATATTATAGAGCAGGGAAGTGTCACTGAGGTACAAAAAAGTCAGGTCCCTTTAGTAAAAGATTTTATGTTAGAGGTATCCAATGATATCAGCTAAAAATTGGATCCAAGAAATGGGACTTTATCTTATATATATGGAGGAGCTATTCTCTACCTGGCGTAAGCACGGCGTATCTAAAAAACTGTTGGTCGAACAAATTTGGAAAGTCTTTGCGCAAAGCTTTACAACTACAACTATGTCTGGTGTTTTTGTGGGCGGCATAATGACCGTGCAATTTACCATGCAAATTCAAATGTTTGGTGCGCATGGTTACCTCGGCGGTTTAAGTACAAGTAGTGTTGTCAGAGAGGTGGGGCCTCTTCTCATTGCTTTTATGCTAAGTGGAAAAGTGGGAGCATACACTTCAGCAGAGCTCGGTAGCATGAAAATCACAGAACAAATTGATGCCATTCGGTGTTTAGGAGCAAATCCAATTACAGAAATTATTCTGCCAAGATTTATCGGGATTATTGTCGCCTCCTTCTTTTTACTAGTTTATGGGGTGCTGTTTGCCTTTTTAGGTGGATTATTAATGGGTTACCTATTTAGTGGCATTAGCTTTGATGAATATATTCGAAACATTCCGCAGCTTCTTACGGGTATATCTATTGCTGGAGGTGTAATTAAAGCATTTAGTTTTGCGTTTGTTATTGCCGTTTTATGTACATACTATGGTTACAATACAAGTGGTGGCGCAAAGAATGTTGGCCTTGCTGTAGTTAAAACATCAGTATCTACAATGTTAATTATTGTAATAATGGATTGGTTTAGATCTCTGTTACTTGAAACTTGGCAGGGATTGTTTTTATGAAAATACTAGCAGTTGCCGGTGATTTTACTCATCTTTTAGTAATGTCTTTTAGATCTATGTTTTCTCCTCCGTGGAGATGGAAAAACAAAATGGCAGCACTATACTTTGTGGCTGTCGAATCCTTACCCGTTATCATCATCTGCGTCGGATTTGCAGCAGTTGTTACAATCATCGAAGCAAGTTATCACATGAAAATAGTAATCCAAAGTGATGCGCTGGTTCCAGGCTTTGCAGCCATTTTAATTTTAAGAGAGCTTGGCTCAGTGATCAGTTCGCTTTTATTAGGTTCACGTGTTGGAGCGGGTTGGGCCGCCGAAGTAAGCTCAATGAAAGTGACTGAACAAATTGATGCGCTTAAACTATTAGGAATTAGTCCCATTCAGTATTTAGTGGGACCAAAACTTTTAGCATGCATTTTAGGAAATATTGTACTGGGCGTGATCGCAAACATTGCCTGTCTGTTTTTTGCGATGCTGATCTCAGTGTTTAAACTAGGTTACACATCAGGAATGTTTTTAACAACCATGCGAGTATTTGTTAATTTTCAAGATTTACTTTTTGCTATGATCAAGTCGGCATGTTTTGGTGCCACGATTCCTTTGATAGCCTGTTTTTGTGGTTTTCGTGCAAAAAGTGGGGCGGATGGCGTCGGAAAAGCAACAACCGACGCTGTTGTAGGTATTTCTGTTGCCATCATTTTCTTAGACTTTATACTATCTTATATATTTTCACATTTTTATGCCTCGTGAGGGAACAATATGAAGCATGAGACCAAGGTTGGTTTATTATTTTTAGCTACATTCGCTTTAATCATTGGCTTCGCATACTTTTTAAGTAGCTACAATCCATTCTCTGACGCTAACGAAGTAAGGCTTTTGTTTAACTTTGCCGGCGGTATTGAAGAGGGGTCACCTGTTCGCGCTATGGGTATAAAAGTAGGTAAAGTAAAAAGTATTGAATTTGATGCAAATCGAAAAGATGCAAACGGCGAAGAGGTTAAGTTGGTTGTTACCATCACGATTGCTAAAAAAGCTTGGGATACCGTTCGTGAAGACTCGAGATTTTTTATCAACTTGGCGGGCGTAATTGGTGAAAAGTATATTGAAATCAGCCCGGGGAGCTTAGATAAGTCTCATTTAACACCAGGTGGATATTATCGTGGAGAAGATCCTCCGCGAATTGATCAGCTCTTATCGCAATCCTATAGTTTGGCTGGTAAAATCCTCGAAATGGTAGAAAACAATGAGGGGGATGTGGTTAGCATCATTAAAAATATAGATAATTTGGTCACAAACTTTAATAAAGCCATGGAAATGCTAACAAAAACTGGCGGATCAAAGAATGAGCTAGGTAGTTTAATTAAAAACCTAAATCAAATTACCGGCGACATCGCTCATGTTAGTGGAAAATTAAGAACAAAGGATGCTGACGAAGCCATTGCATTGATACATCGACTATTATGGCGATTAGATGACTTAGATAAAAAAGCAATCAAAAAGTTCTTTCAAGAAGAAGGTATTAAAGCTAAGCTATTCTAGATATGAAGCACATACTTTTATTACTACTATTGACCAATATATCCTACGCAAACACAAATACGACCTCTCTTGCCAATTATAGTGAGCTAAGGGAGGAAAGAAAAATTGGTGCCGGCATGCAAATGCTTGGTGCCAGCGGAAATGCGGGCATTTTGCTAGAAATGAATTTTAGCCCAGTATGGGGAATCAATTTGGGGTATGGTGTGGCTCCAGACTTTCAATCATTTTTAGTAGAGTACAAACAAGTTTTATATGGCCAAAGACTAACTACCTACGGATTATTGGGTTTTACTCGTTGGTTTGGGCAGAGCGAGTCTAGTATTAACTCAACTAACCCTGGGTTTGTGGCAAATAAGCTGATGTCTTCTGAAGATCGCAGAGATGGAAGAGTAAGTGAAAACCTAATATATCCCGGAATCGG
>JAGRAL010000022.1 GCA_020434605.1 Bdellovibrionales bacterium | reverse complement strand
AATACTTTATTTTTCTTTTTTGATTTTTTATTTTTTTTTTATTTTTTTTAATCTTTGTTTTCTAAACCTATGTTGTTTTTTTTTAAAAATTTATATTTTTTTTTTTTTTAAATAATTTTTTTTTTTTTTTTTTACCTACATAGTTAATTAAGATAGCAGCTTTCTCAAAACCTTTGAGCTCTTCAAACTTAATGGTGTCTAATCTTTTAAGTGGAGCATGCATTACATTTCCCTCCTAATTAACCATAGCTTCAATGCATTTGCTGACTTATCTTCATCCTTCTCAATGATACCCATAATTCTTTCTTTCAGAAGCTCACTCTCTGCTTTATCAGGATCTAAGCTTTCTTCAAGAACCGGTAAGGTTGCACTCATACCTGGTAGAGTAGAGTCAACACTTTGCAGCTCTTCTAACTCCTCAATAGTTCGTGGTAACATGTCATCCACAGACTCTCTAAAGCTTTCTGTAATCCAAGTGATAAACGGTCTAACCACAAGTAAGAAGAACAAGCTTAAACTCAATGCTATTACTGACCAACGAATCACATACGACAAGAGTTTTCTAGTCTCAATACTTTGCAAGATATCGTCAGCGTCGCTAAAGGTTTCAAATTGAAATTCGATATTTTCAATTTTCACTGAGTCACCACGCTTCTCATTAAATCCAATCGCAGACTTAACTAGAGCTTCGTACTTTCTTAACTCTTCTTCTGATCTTGGTGCCCAAGTTGTCTTAGATGTGCCATCTTCAGCCTTTTCTACCTTACTAACCCCGTCAACTAAGACAGCAACACTTAGTCTATCAATTGAGCCCGGAGCTTTTCTTGACTTAGTTACTGTTTTTGGTACTTCGTAATTTGTTACAGAAAAATCTTTATTTGTTTCTTGGTTAAATCCAACCGTTCCATTTTCTTCTGCCCCAGGTAAATTAGCTCTTGCTCCTGGTATACCAGTTGGGTTGTTACGACTACCATTCATTTTATCTTCTTGTTTTTGAATAGATCTTACGGCTGTTTTTTCAGCATCGTAAGTCTCTTCAATTGAGCTTGTATCATTCATATTAAGTGTTGCTTCAACTTTAGCAATCACCTTTCCACTGCCGACTACTCTACTCAGTATACCCTCAATTCTTTCTTCTAACTCTTTTTCTTTTCCAACCTTTAATTCTGCTAGCTCACCAGAAAACGCAGAAGATTCAGAGGTATTTGATTTGCTAAGTTCTCTACCATAGCTATCAATAACACTTACATTGTTAGTGTGCATATTTTCGACTGCACTTGCCACTAGGTTAATAATCCCTTTTACTTGTGCTTTTGATAAAGTCGTTCCAGGAAACAAATCTACAATTACAGAAGCCTTTGTTTCTCCAGCATCTTCTAAAAAGGTCTTTTTTGGGGGAAGTGCCAGAATCACTTTACTTTTTCTAACGACCGCTAAGCTATTAATTGCTCGCATCAACTCGCCTTGAAGAGCTCTTTGGTAGTTCACACGTTGGGCATATGAGGTAGTTCCTAAATCAACGTGATCAAACAATTCTAGACCGATAGATCCAAGTTTTGTATCTGAGTGCTCCGTCATAATTGCCATCTGCGTTGAGTGCAGCAACTCTGGGGGTACAGTTACAACAGCTCCGCCTTCTTCAATTTTAAAAGGTATACTCATCTGCTTTAGTTTATCTACAATTATTGGCAGGTGATCGGCTGTAACCTTTGTAAAAAGAGGTACATAGGTTTTACCAGATAACATCAAACCTAATACAATGAGAGTAATTACAAAAATAGCAGCTGAAGCAATCGCCGAAAATCGCTTAACGGGCGATAGACTCTTCATAAATCCACTAAATTGTGAGAACCATAAATTTAAATACTTAATCAAGCTATCCCCCTCATACCTGCATTTTCATTATTTCTTGATACGCATCAATTATTTTATTTCTTACTGATGTCATTAATTTAAGAGCAATTTCTGCTTTCTCTACAGTAATCAATGTTTCATGTATGTTTGTTGATTTACCGGTTAGTAAATCTTGTGTCTTCTCATCAGCACTTTTTTGTAACTGATCCACTTTATTGATCGCTGTCTTTAAACTATCCGCAAACGATAATTCATCTTTTGACGTAGAAGTAAGTCCTGGCTTACTAAGTTGCGAATTTTGATCGATCTCGATCTTAAACTCTCTTCCTAGTGCACTAGACGAACTATTACTTATTCCATCCATCGCCATTATCTACTCCTTATCTTCCTATCTCTAGAGCCGTCATTGCCATGCCCTTTGTGGCTTTAAATGCAGAGGCATTCGCTTCATAAGCACGAGTTGCCTGGATCATATTAGCCATTTCTTCCATTAAATTAATATTTGGGTACGCCACATAACCATCTGGTCTAGCGTCAGGATGATCTGGCTCATATTTTAA
>JAGRAL010000021.1:1592-4572 GCA_020434605.1 Bdellovibrionales bacterium | reverse complement strand
CCTGTACTAAATAAAAGAGTGGCTTGTAAAGTGAAGGTCTTAGACACTATAGCTACTAATAATGTTCCTATCGATGACCGTAATAAAATTAAGGACATTGCCTGGAAAAATATGAACACGGCCCTAGTTGATTTGATGGGTGAATAGGTCCTTAGTATTTTAAGGACCTATTGGGTCATTCAATAGATAAGCTTAGTATTCGCAATTATTATTAAAAAAGAAATAGTCATTACAGATCTGAATCTCTTCATCACAGTTATAGGTAAAACTCATTTGGCGAGGTTCACACCTTTTTTCATCCATTACATCTACATAAGCAACAAATGAACCTGTCTCAACTACTTCTTTTTTCTTGGTCAGTGTGTAGGCGATATTGTTTTTTCCGCCTCGTAGAATTGGAGTTTGTGTCAAAGTACTAATCCATAGGTTGAATGTACTTTTACTCTCGCCTTTTGCACCATCAAACTTTGACGACCTCTTGATGGATCTGCCATTTTCAAACGTAGATATAAGCTCAACTTTATCTGCATCCACAGGACCTGCACTTACAAATCGATCTCTGATGGCTGGACTTACTAAGTCTGCCGCACATGAGACTGTTTTTTGTCTTTGCAAATTATTAAAATCTCTACAAAGCACATGGGCATAACCAAAAACCGGTTGTACCTCGATTTGATTTCCCTGCTTAAAACCGACATCAGCAAACGTAGTCGCTGCTAATAAACCAATAAGAACTGTTATCATAGACCCCTCCTTGAGCTAAAAATAACTAATTAAAAACCTTTAAATAACTTCTTTAAATCCTTTTTAAGTTTTTCTTTAGGCGCTTTCGCAGCATTGCCACCACCAGATTTTAAATCTTTTTTGGCGCCATTAAGTTTTGCTTCTAATTTATCTTTTTCACCATCAATTTTACCAGTAAACTTGTTTTCTATTTCTTTAATACGGCTTTGAATCTTATCTCTCTCACCTTTAATACGACCTTGCACGAAATCTTCCAGCTGTTTTTTAGCAGCATCAATTTTAGCTTGAATTTCACGCTTTAAGCCCTTGGCAAGTTCATCCCCAAAGTTAGAGCTAACTCGCATATCAAGGTCTCCCCAGCTACCTTTAAAATATCCGTAAATAGAAACCCACGGAAGATTGTTGAACACATTACCCAAGATCTCTTTTACCACCTTGTTTTTTGCATTCAGTTCAAACTTTGGCTCTTTTAAGAAGTTCTCAAAATTTACAACCAGACCATTATCGATCAATCCACCGTTAAAATTAAGAACCCCTTGAGAATCAGCAATCGCTAGTTTTAAATCACTTGAATCAGAAAGCTTCATTGTTCCTACAGGAAATGATGCTACCTTGATATCAAAAGTTTCTTTTTCATTTTTAGTAGTATGGTCTACAACAAACTGAGCATTAATACCGCTAATTTTTTGATTGGGAAAATCCCCTTTTACTTCAAGTTTGGCAGGCTTTTTTATATGAGTCGGGGCCGTTGTTACGTCTGTCAAAAGTCCCTGCAAGTTTCCACTATAAGGATTTTCGTTAGCTACAGATGATATTTCTGCTCGCTTTAACCAAAAAAGTGGATAACCAACTGTGATAGGGTACTTAACATTTTGTCCTTCGCCTCTTTTAGGCGGAACGATAGGTTCATCCAATGTTTTTGTATCTTTTTTCTTAGGCATGTATTGTCTAGCCATCTCTGCATACTTGCGGATACCAACAATTTTTGTATCTAGGTATGACATAAAGATCGACTCTGATAAGGATTTGCCATCCACACTAGGAATCTTAAATCGTTTTTGTAAGCCTGCAACATCAGCCTTTACCAAATCATCGATGTCTTTTACGCCTTTTTCTAAAGTTTTAAAATCGGCTTTTAAATTTTTAGAAGCATCTTTGTATGAATCAATTGCTTTATCCGCTTCTTTAATAATTTTATCAGCTTCTTTTAAATTTTTAATCGTTTGAATTGGATCTTTAGAAGATAGTTTTAAAGCTTTTGCTTTTTTTACCAATGCATCCAATTCCTCTGGCTTTGGAAGTTCTTCTAGACGCTTATTCCACATGTCTTCTTTTTCTTTTACAAAGGCTTCCATTTCTTTTACGCGTTTTTCAGATTCTAAATCACCCTGTATGTTTTTTAGTTGGTCCTTAGCATCCACTCCACCCAAAATATTCGCTACATCCCCTAGCATATTTTCTGAGTATTTTTTTCGTGTCTGTGAATACACTTGCTTTTCAATGTCCTTCATTACGCTAGGGCCTTTTGTTTCAACCTTTGGAGGAAGAACTCTTCCTGGGCGCTTACGAGGAGACATCGCTTCGATACCGATGATGCTAGCATCTTCAACTACAAACTTAGCTCTTAAAATAGCATCCCCTAATAATTTAAACCTTACTGCTTTTAAAGAAATTAGATTTTTACTAGGCTCTTCCTTGTCAGTGACTTGAATATTTCCAATCTCTATTCCAGGGTTAATAAAAGAAGAGTTAACATAGCCAACGTTTACCTCGGCCCCGTGCATCTGCGTTCCCACGTATTCAATGGCAGATCGTAAATTAGCATCAAAGAAAAGTTTAAAGTATACACCAACTACAACGATAATAATCGTTATAGGAATTACTGCTTCCCAGCGAATAGGACCTTTTACTTTTGGTTTTTTTTCTGTTTTCACTTTAGTTGTATTCATATCACTACCACTCGTATTGCTCATATTTATAGTACCACTTGTAAAGACTTGTTGCTTGCATCGCTTTCCATGCTTTTGTTTGCTTTAAGCGAGCCAAGAAGACATCGCGGTAACGGCTCACCATAATTTTAGCTAAAAAATATACAAATGGCGATAAGGCAAACGCCACTACACCTGACCCCATAACGACTGTATTATTAAATCGAGTAAACGGTACGATTGGCATGTTATAAAGTTTTGTAAATAGATCTTGTAAGCTTGGGGCTGTTAAAACCATCTCACCTACT
>JAGRAL010000021.1:0-1495 GCA_020434605.1 Bdellovibrionales bacterium | reverse complement strand
AATATCAACAGAATGCTTTGCAGCGAAAAAGATGGCGTCATACCTAGTATAAAACCTGCCGCAACTCCTGCTGAAATTTGATTGGTTCCTGTTTCAGAATTAAGTAATTTAATAAATTGAAATAATTGCTTTAATATCAATGACATAATTAGCTTCCTTTTACCCTATTAAGTCTATGGGGCAATGGATAGCAGGTACAGTGATATCGCATAGCGTAGCAGCTAGTTTATGTAGCCATTGACTCTGCGTCTGCTTTGACAAAGTATTTCCGCCATAAAGAGGGGGAACTAATGAATCTATTATTACTAATTGTATCATCTTTATTTGCAAATTCAGAATACCCAGTTGATATATTACCAGATGCACCTGGCTATGTTTATCAGCAGCTGCAACAAGATTTTACGAAAGACGACTCACCAGTCATTAAACAAGCTATCTTAGCTGGTAACAAAAATTTAAACTGGTTAAAGTACATGAACGAAACAAGAGCTGCTGATGATCAGATCGCTCTAACAAAACCAGGCGAACTAACTAGCTATCCGATTGAATCTCCAAGTATTTATAACGAAAAAATCATTGGCGACAGATACAATGCTATTTTAGCCGAGATCCCAGCTGTAATGAGAGAGATTATTTTTGGAAATGCTCCAATGACTCGCGAGCCAGGCCTAGAGCTTAGCGAATACATTGTTTGGGCAAAAAAAGTAGACCGCGTTTATCAAAGTGCTAACCGTTGGCGCTTACTACTTCCTAATATCGACTACTACGAGATGAACAGCTTTCGCGATGTTCGTGGCTACTACATGCTTGGTAAGGTTGAAAACTTAAGCGATAAATTAAATCACTTTTCTGATTTAGATACTGAGACGCAAGCTTTATATAAAAAGCACTTAGCAGGAATGTGTTCTAATGCTAGCCAAGCGGCAAGCACTTGTAATCGTCAATTAAGAGATGCTATTTCTAGAAATATTGTGAATTCGTTTTACCAAACTTATTTGCCGTATTCTAAAAAACTTTGGGATAGCTTTTTTAAGATCGTACCAAGTCGCCGAGACATCAACTGGACTAGTGCTAATCCTGATGTAGCAGTAGTTCCTGTAAGAAACACGACACCTGAAATTGAGGAGTTCTTACGAGTTAACATCGAAGATGAGTGGAAGTGGAACGACTGGCACTTACGTTTAAACTTCACTAGAAACGCTGCCATTCACGTAGAATTTCAACCAAATGTTACTCCGCATGTTAGTAACTCAAACACGATTGTAATGGACAAGAACACTCCACTAACAGAGTGGGATGTGATGTGGACGATTAGGCACGAATTTGGTCACACACTTGGTTTTAAAGATTGTTACGTTGAGTTTTATGATGCCGAAGCAGAAGCAATGGTTAACTATCAGTTAGATGTAACCAATATGATGTGTAGCCGTGCAGGCACTATGCAAGAGGCTCATTACTTAGAAATGAAGTCCGTATATTTAAAGTAATATCTTTT
>JAGRAL010000020.1 GCA_020434605.1 Bdellovibrionales bacterium | reverse complement strand
CTCTACGTATCTTTTAAATGATAATGAGTGCTTAATTTCTTCTTGATAAAATAACTCGCCCCAAGCCTCAAACTCTGGGTTAACAGGAAAGCGTTTGATGTCTTTGTCCCAAGTTTTACCTTTTAATCTAAGAAGGGATTCTTCAAGTTCGTAAATGGCAGAGGCAATAACTAAGCCCAAGACTTGTGAAATGATTTTTCTTTCACTTGTACTAGCACCGGGGAGTAGGACAGCATTTTCATCTAATGGGGCAAAAAACGAGTCGTGATTAATTCCTTTGGCCCAGGCAAAATCGTTCTCTAGGTCCCAGCCGTGCTCTACCTGATTGTTATATAGACGTTGAATAAAAGACTCATTGTAGAGTTTATTCCGCATATAATTATATTGTAAGATGAACTTAAGAAAATCACCATATACCTTTGTCTAGGTTTATGTATTGCACGTAGTCGTATTAAAATGAGTCAGTTTTCCTTGGTCGGAATCGTGCTTTTTAAACGCTTTGTAAGAGTTCTGACAAGCGCTTTTGACCAGGCTGGCTTACTGAATAGTATGACATCTAGTGAGCCAAAGGGGATTTGGATCAGCTCAGCATGGCTTATAGAGCGTACAGTGGCAGATCTGGGCTCACCATTAAAGTGTGCCATCTCACCCACAAATTCACCAGTAGTGATCTTCCCTAATTCTTTTGTTTCATTAAAGGCCACTAATTCGCCTTTTTTAACTATATACACAGAATCCCCAGCATCACCTTCATTAAACAAAACCTCTTCGGGGTTTAGGTAGCGCAGTCGATAGCCAGATTCCTCACCAGTCGCTATAAAATTTAAAGCTTTACGCAAACAAATATGAAATTTATTTTTATCACTCGGGTTGGTTAAGAACTGCAGCTGTCCCGTCACTAACTCGTCAATAAACTGCTCGTCCTCGGGTAAGTCGGATATAATGATAATAGCTAATTTTTGATATCTTTTATTTTGTAGTAGCTTTTGAGTAACTTCTAAACCGCTTAATTTTGCTAGCTTGTGGTCAATGACTAAGATATTGGGAGGTACATTATCTACTTTAAAAGTGGTATCAATGCCGTCATTAGAATTGTAAATGGTTGGAGAATTAATTAACTCATTGATGAAATTAGAATATGCCTTTATACGTTCACTGGATGAACTCGAAACCAGAAAAGTTAGTTTCGCATCTAATTTTTTATTCATGGCGTGACCTCAGCATTAATATATAAAAGATAAGGTAAACTTAGCCGCAACGCAATGCTTTGCTGACAAGTTAAGACTTTCAGTATAGGTTTCTGCCTATGCCATCAACATGTAGTACAATAAAATACTTTCCGTTTTCTGGAGAACCACATAAACCTAGCATGGGGATTAAGCCCTTAGACTTAGGTCAGTGGATAGAAGTGGATGAGCTTTTTAGCGAACACTTGCGTTACAAGCAAACATTGGTAAATGAGCACTATGAAACGGTGATACAGCAGATGCCATCAGCTTCTGCTGCTATTCTAGAAACTGAATCCGAACTAACAAAGCATCTTGCAAAAACTTTTCCTGATATTTATGAACTAAATAAAAATAATTTTCTGATTAAGCCGACACAGCAAGACTTTGTAATCGATAATGATCCCAAAGAAGCATTGCGACGAATTGCCCAGTATACACAAGAAGACTTTTGTTTGTTATCAAATACAGCCCCCGTAATTCTTGAGGCGGGGACAGTATGTTTTCCTTCACGCTGGAAAATACAAGATAAAATTGGTAAAGATACTTTTGGTATTCATGCGCCAGTTCCAAAGTTTAAAGAAACAATTGGCAAGCCTACAGCTTCATTTTTAGAAATGTTACCAAAAGATAAACCTGTTTGGCGTATGAATTGGACTCTGCATGATAATTACGATTTATTTTGTCCCGAGGCACAAGAATCGCATAAAGATCTAGATGTAAATAATGTCTTAAGCGAAACCTTCATCCGCGTCGAAAGACAAACCTTGCGTAGATTGCCGGTTTCCAATTACGTGTTATTTTCTATTCGTACTTATATCTATCCGGTATCACTAGCAATCAGTGATCCAAAAAGAAAAGATCTTTTACGTAGAACACTTGAAGGCTTCCCTGAAGATACGGCTTTTTATAAAGGGATGAGGCGATTTTTTCCGATTTTAAAAGAAGCTTTAGTTTAAGATCAGTCTCTATTTTTTAAAATGTCTTCCGATACTTAAGTATGAAGACAAAACAAATCCTTCTTTTTTTGGCAATGTTTTATACACTGGTAGGTTGTGGGGCATCTAATCTTTTAGATGGTAGCAGCAGTGAAAATACCGAATCCACTACTTGCCAAGGTATGAACGATCTGTCCTGTGAGATGTTTAAAGCGGTAAATGCGTATCGCAGCGAATCTGGTAAATCTGTATTAGTTATAAATAATAGATGCATTCAAATGGCACAAGATCATGCTGTGGATATGGTTGTTAGAGATTA
>JAGRAL010000019.1 GCA_020434605.1 Bdellovibrionales bacterium | reverse complement strand
TGTATCTGATCTGGCACAAGATGAAGGGGTTCCGATAGATCAAGACCTTGGCATTGTGGCCTCGTGGAACTGTAAGATCAATCTAGGTTTAAGGTATTTACTTGATAGTCAAATCAATCGCGGGATATATGCTCTTACCACAAAGCAAGCTATGCGTACTATCCAGCATATGTGGGATATGTACGGTGAAAATGTGAAAAAAGTAAGAAGCAAAGTTTTTTATACAATCAGTAAAAGCTCTGCCGATACAACATCTTATTTATTGTATTGCCCTAGCCATTACTTAGAAACATATTACTCTGAAAGCGATGGCTTAATTCTACGCGACAGCCAGTGGGTTCCTAATACTGGTAAAATTTGGGCTGATTTTGATTTAGATCACACGGATCTATTTTTAACCTACCCACTTAGTAACACATTTTCTGATCACAGAAATGCATTTATGAAGCTACTAGTAGAAGATCTTTAAAACCTGTCTACATCGTAATCTACAGGGTCTGGACTTGTGTTTTCTTCGACAGTAAAAGAAATCCTTCCAATCTCTCTTTGATCACTAGTACTAATAATCACTTTCCAATCCCCAACTTGGTAGTTTTTCTTAACTCCGTAACCTCTAAAGCCCTCTGCTCTTCCACCACTGATACTTAACGGGATAGAATCCCACTTTACCCATCCCTGCTTTGGATCATCAAAATACCAATTTAGCATAATTTGATCTTTAATACTTACAGGTGAAAAGACGGTAGCAAATGCGATGATAGAGTCATTAGGCTTAGCTAAAAAGGTTTGTGCACCATTTTGCCAGAACTTCCAACTAGGACGATGGTACGATAAAAGATATTCGCCATTTACTTTTTCTACTTTATGATAGATCCCTATGTATTTTAACGACAAGGGTACCGGCGGCACAAGCCCAAGACCATAAAGGTTCGTATACATTATAAAGGTGATAAGTGCTGGGTACATAAAAATGCGCTTTAGCTTTTGAATCGCCTCAAGTGGTTGTCCCTTCTTCATCCACACAAACATAGAGTACGTAACCAGTAATCCTAAAATCATCGAAAGTAAAAATGGCACCCAACTTACAACCCCAAAAACCAGTGGCAAATCAAGAGCAAAAAAACTACCTACGCAAAGTGAAAATAAAACGGTACGAAGTCGAATCCCTAAATTTTGTACATATGGTACCTCGTTTAAAACTAATAAGCCCAAGATGATCATGATAAATACAAAAGACGCTAAAAGAGAGGCGCTTTTTAAAAAGAATAGTGTGTATACACTTCAAAGACTTCCTAATAAAAAATGGATGATTAAAACTTTATACTTCCAAATCTTTTGCCATTTTTCAGAAAAAACTTTACCAAAAACTTCCTCTTTTACTTCAAGGCTTAGAAAAATTCCCAAAATTATTAAATAAACTGCTTGCTGCAAAATATTTGAAAAATCATCTACATTGCCTAAGGTACAGATATCAAAAAAGAAACCACTTAAAAACACACCGATATCTAAGTATTTTTGATGTTTTTCGTAATACGACTTTGCTCTTTGAACTCGTTCTTCTAATACCATGGTTACCCTTTAACTCACCATTAGTATGTAGAACTTACGGTAAAATGAAAATGTTTTTCTCTTCTCCCCAGACACCTTCCCTTGCCTTGTACTAAAATTCCAGCTAAGCCTTACAAGCATGAAACTTTATTTAGCACCAATGGACGGAGTTGTAGACTGGGTAATGAGAGATCTCTTGACCCGTATTGGTGGCATTGATCAGTGTGTGACTGAGTTTATACGCGTCGTAGACGTTGTGTATCCAGACCATGTCTTTTATAAACGCTGTCCTGAGTTAAAAACTGGGGGAAAAACAGCAAGCGGCACCCCAGTCTTTGTGCAAATTTTAGGCGGACAAGCAGAGCCTATGGCTCTAAATGCTCTAAAGGCCATCGAGCTAGGTGCAATAGGCATTGATATTAACTTTGGATGCCCTGCTAAAACCGTAAATCGCAATGACGGCGGAGCTACACTTTTAAAGTCCTGCGACCGAATCAATGACATTGTAAAGTCTGTTAAAAAAAGAATGCCTGACCACATACCACTTACCGTAAAAATACGTCTTGGTTACGACACTGCCAGCAAGTGTATCGACATTGCCAAATCCATTGAAGATGCCGGGGCCGACCTCTTAACCATTCATTGCCGCACTAAAATGGATGGCTATAAACCACCTGCTTATTGGGACTGGATCCCTAAAATTCGCGAGCACGTAAAGATGGACCTAGTTGTAAATGGTGATATTTGGAACTTAGAAGATTATAAAAAATGCCAAGATTTAACTGGTGAAAGTCAGTTCATGGTTGGCAGAGGTGCTGTCGCTGATCCTTTTATTTTTCAAAAGATAAAGGGTGCGTATTTTGAGAATTCTTGGATGGATACAAAAAAACTCTTACCTACTTTTTTTGAATCCAGCTATCAATTTCATAGCGAAAACTTTGCCATCACTAGAACCAAGCAATGGCTAAAATCACTTTCTTTATCTTATCCCGAAGCTTCATCGATATTTCAAAATGTAAAAACAATTACCACGGGCAACGAATTTATAGATAAACTGCAGAATCTTACCAATCAATAGGTTGGTAGTCTTTTAAAAATTTACCACACCAATGATGTCCAGTAAGTATGCCGTGAAAAAACGGGTCACAAACTCTAGCCGCCCCATCGACAATATCTAGTGGTGGTTGAAAATCATGGGTCTCTTGTTTGTACGTTGATAATGCGGCTGGGTCTTCATCTGTTACCCAACCTGTATCGACAGCATTCATATAAATCCCATCTTTTTGCAAATCACTAGCAGAAGTATGAGTCAGCATATTAAGAGCAGCCTTCGCCATATTTGTATGTGGATGTCTGTCTTCTTTACGAAAACGATAGAACTTACCTTCCATTGCGGTGACATTTACTATGTGTTTTTCGCCTGTATTATCGCGTCTCATGATAGGGGTTAATTGACTGCATAAAATAAATGGAGCCACCGCGTTTACCAATTGCACCTCTAACATTTCTGGAGCGGGAACATCCGCTAACTTTAATCGCCAACTATTTGTTGTGCGAAGGTCTACTTGCTGTAGGTCTGCGTCTAACTTGCCATCAGGAAAGACCTCTTTTACAGAAAGCGACTGATCATAGCTATATGGTATTTGTGATAGACTTGCTGAAGAATAAATTCCCATGGCAGGCGCTTGCCTATTCCAAGAGACTGGCAGAGCTGCTGTGTCCGTCGCAAATGCATTTAAGCTTTTCTTGCAGTCTTCATGTTGCCTAAGTATATGTCTTGCACCCTCAGGAAGTTCAGAGTGTGGCAAATTTTCTGACGGCATTAGGTGAGCATAAAAACCTGGAGGTCGCCTAACCGTTTGAGCCGCATTGTTAATTAGTATATCTAGGCGGCCTAATTTTTGTTGAAGGTATCTGGCAAACAATTCTACGCTTGGCGTGTGTCTTAAGTCTAAACCATAAATATGCAGCCTATCACTCCAAGCGCTAAAATCTGCTTCTTTAGAAAACCTAAGAGCAGAATCATGAGGAAACCTTGTCGTCGCAACCACCTCTGCACCCGCACGTAGAAGCATTAGGGTCGCATGATATCCTATCTTTAAACGGGATCCTGTAATGACTGCGACCTTTCCTTTTAACGATGTCGTTTGAAAACGCTTTTGATAATTAAAGTCCCCACAGTCTCTACACATGGTATCGTAAAAGAAATGTAGTTTTTTATATTCAGCCTTACAGACATAACAGTTTCTAGGAGTTTTTAATTCTTCAGTTTCAATAGCTTCAGAAGAAGTAATTTGCAAAGGAGCCGAAAAGACCGTTTGTAACCTAGCTTTACGGATTCCAGTTTTGGCTCTTGCTTGCCTGTTCTTTTCTCTAGCGGCTAATTTTCTAGCTTTGGTTATTTCTTTGTTTCTTTCTTTGATTTCATCGCGATTAGGACGAGATATTTTTCCAGATAAAGTGAGTAGTTCAACCCTTTCTTCCTCACTTAGAGTGTCTAAAAGTGCCTGGTCATTTACCAAGTTTTTTAAAACTTCAAGGCAGGTTTTAAATGAATTTTCGGTCAATTTTGACATATGCTTACGCTTATAACCCGATTTTACTTAAAGTAAAGCTTAAGCTATCTCTCACATAGATTTTACTGCTTACAATCGTTACTTAGCTCGGTTAAAGCGCCACCTTTATAGCCAGCTGGGTTTCTTGTAACTTCGCACTGATTGGCCTGCTGTATATCCGTTCTCTTCCCATACGGACCTAAACTTACAAAGATTGTAACTACCACTAGAGTTAATACTAAAACGAACCAGTCTTGTTTTTGCATCCCCATGCCCCCCATAGACGCCTCATCATCTTCAAACATTAAGGATAATGCACGAGAAATCAGCCATTGTAAAATTTAACTAGTGCTTTATTGTCCATGAGCAGCACTTTTTTTTATAGATCCAGCATGAAGCTCCATATATTATTTTATAGGTAATTTGACAGACGATTAAAAAGTCTTAAGTAGAGGAAAATTTATGCAAACTAGAAACGTTTATGTAGTCGCTGGTAAAAGAAGTCCCTTTGTTAAATCTATGAGGAAATACCAAGATGTAAGCTCACAAGATCTTTTAACTGCATCACTTAAAGATCTAGTAAGCACCGCTCGTTTAAAAGACAAAATGGTTGGAGATGTAGCACTTGGGGCTATTATGAATAGCTCGACAAATTGGAATATTGCTAGAGAGTCCGTTTTAGGAACTGATTTAAGCCCCTACACTCCCGCTTATAATTTGCAGCGAGCTTGCGGCACAGGCTTAGAGGCTGCTCTACAAATCGCTTTAAAGATTGCAAACTATCAAATCGAAGATGGAATTGCTGGTGGAGTTGATACTAACAGTGATTTACCTATCGAAGTTTCTTCAAAGTACAAAAACTTTTTATTAGGCCTAAACAATGCAAAATCCTTTGGGGCTAAACTAAGTATGCTATTAAAAATTAGCCCATCATTTTTAAAACCAAAAATACCTGCTGTAGTGGAACCTCGCACCGGTTTATCTATGGGTGAACACTGTGAAAAGATGGTTAAAGAATGGGGCATTAGCCGTGAAGCGCAAGACCAACTAGCTTATGAAAGTCATCAAAAAGCTGCTGCTGCCTATGATGAAGGTTTTCATGATGATTTAGTATTTAACTTTAAAGGACTAAACAGAGATACTATTACTAGAAAAGATACTACCATTCAAAAGTTAGCGAGCTTAAAACCTGCATTTGATAAAAGTGCAGCTGGCACCTTAACTGCTGGTAACTCTACACCACTTACAGATGGATCCTCGGTGGTTTTATTAGCTTCTGAAGAAGCTTGCAAAAAAAATAATTGGACCCCACAAGCTATCTTTAAAGATGCAGAAGTGGCAGCTGTTGATTTTGTACATGGTGACGGCTTACTAATGGCGCCAACGATAGCTGTTGGACGTTTACTTGCACGTAACAACTTAAAACTTCAAGACTTTGACTACTATGAAATCCATGAAGCCTTTGCTGGACAAGTTTTATGTACTTTAAAAGCATGGGAAGATAAGGCTTACTGCAAAAAGTATTTAGGTATTGATGAGCCACTTGGTTCGATTGATAGATCTAAGATGAATGTTAAGGGCGGAAGTCTTGCTTTAGGCCATCCTTTTGCTGCTACTGGTGGCCGAATCATTGCCAGTCTTGCCAAGCTTCTTTATCAAACCAAAAAGAAGCGTGGACTTATATCAATTTGTACTGCCGGTGGTATGGGCGTAGCAGCTATTATTGAAGGGATTTAAATCTGAATCGCAGCTTCTAGTTTTTGTATTTTTTTACAGCTTGGAATTCTGCGAATGAGATCACTTACAACACTGTCTTTTATCTCATTGTTCATTCTCATTTGTTCCGGAAATATTTGATAATATGATCGGCGGCTTGTAGCTAAAACAATCCCGTCCGCCGTCTCTACTTGCATAGTTATTTCACGTTTTTCTTTAAAGCTACACATCATAAGACAAGACTCTGTAGATACGGCTACATTCTTAGTTGTGACGATATACTCTGGATTATTCGTAAAAAGCGTAGCTGTAATACCCTTTTTTTGTAAACTGGCTCTGTTTGTATCGTTATACCAACCACTGATTCTAAGATCGACAGAGCACTCATTAGCGAATGCAGAAATAGAAATCATGCTTACAATGCTTATTAACAATACTTTCATATAAACCTCGTAAACTCAGGTATATACGAATATCATGCCAGCTAAAAATCGATCTAGGCGATATGAGGTCAATCTTAATCTAAAGCTGTAAAGTGCATAGACAACTTAGAGTATTTTTTTCTTAATTTTCTGAGCATACGATAGAAAAGGCGAGTTCTCGCCCAACTTATCTTTTAGCTGTGTGTAAGCTTTTTCTGAGGAAATATTTAGAGCTTTCTCCCACTCTTCTTCGAATAAGGTCTTTGTAGAGCATACATTTAATGATGGAAAACTAGAGTCATTTTCTTCTCCAAAACCCACTATGTATAAACCTTCCCATAAAGGTTTCATCGCACGGTTATAGTGAGCCTCCATCAATTTCCCCTGCCACTCAAGGTGAGCCTTAAGCTTTTTTGTAGACAGTGGAGATTCTTCATTTAATTCACTCAATGCTTGCTGGGAAGGCTGACTCAGGCGAGAGGACTGTGTGTTAGACTCTAAAAAAGCCAAAAGCAAAATAAAAATCTCTTTAGAAAAAAACGTAGCCCTACCCTGATACCACTTTGCATACACAACATCTAACGACCTAGACAAAAACTCCCTATCCATCCAAAGTTTAGAAATGCGGTCATCCGAATCCTCATTCCATTCCCACACCATTTCGGATCTGGGATATAAAACACTCCATAGACTCTCTGGCTCTTTTTTCCCTTTAATGGGAAATACCAGAAGCGCTCCTTTCTTATCAACAGCTGAAAGCATTTTTTGTCTAAGCCTGTTCATTTCCATCCTAATACGTTAACAAATTGTATCAGCTTAGCACAAGGCAAATTCTATTATCATAGTGGTATTTCTTAAAATGAGACATGTAAAAAACTTCGATAAAACAAGCACTTATAAAACGTCCTTTTTTGGCTAATTTACGAACACCAATTAGACCGGTAAAATATAGGCTTATCAACAAAGAAGAGGTTTATGAAGTTAAATCGAATCTGTTTCGGTGTGCTCATTACTTGCGTGATTACGGTTAGTAGTTATGGGATGAACTTCATCTATAAATACTATGCTCAGAATAAAAAAATCAGTTTAGTTAAGCCCGAAGTGGTTCCTGAAAAAGTAAAAAACAAACGGACCATCGTATCCATTATTAAAAACAATTTGCAAGAGATTGAAGATTGCTACAACCAAAGCTTAGAACAAGGACTTGAGCAAGAAGGGGCTCTACAAATCGGTTGGTATTTAGATGGCAGTGGCCTACCGCAAGAGATTGAAGAAATGATCAATGAACTAAATGACCCTGATCTTTATGAATGTAGTGAGGCTGCCATCAAACATTGGCAATTTCCTAAGAATATTGTTTTAAAAGTTCATTATACTTTTCATTTAAGACAAAAAAGACAACCTAGTAGTAAAAACTTTGAAGACCATAGCAACAATGAGTATTAATGTTTGCCATTAACCTGGCATTTTTTTATAAGTGGGTATGAAGAAATCTACTTTTTTTAAATTGATGTCATATTGGCCGCCCTTTTTAGGAGCTGGCATAAAAGTAAAATTTGTAGCTGATGATTTTAAAGAAGTTATTGTTGAATCTAAGTTACATTTTTGGAACCAAAACTATGTAAAAACACAATATGGCGGCACACTATTTTCTATGACTGACCCTTTTTATATGCTTATGCTGCTTGAAGCTCTAGGGAAAGAATATATTGTCTGGGATAAGTCTGCGAGTATTCGATTTAAGAAACCTGGAAAAACAAAGGTTACAGCACACTTTAAACTAGACGAAGACACTTTAAATCACATCCGCACGACCCTTCAAAACCAAGAAAAAATGGACATTGAATTTAAAGTAGAAGTTAAAGATGAGGCTAGCGAAGTAATCGCTGAAGTGACTCGCCTTGTCTATATTAGAAAGAAGTGAGTTTAATCAATTCATTGAAATTTATATAGCGAAATTTAGAGAATATTTTTTAGCTCTCTAAAGTCCCCTATCTATTTTTACCTAAGTTTTATATCTTTCTCCGCATTAAAGGGGGTCCTATGAAATTTAAAATTTTAGCTAGTACAATCGTTATTCAATTTGTGGCAACAATAGCCATGGCATGCCAAGTTTCACCTTGCCCAGGCTGGGGTTCAGGATGGGGCAATAGACCTAATCCTAATAAACTTCCTGAAGGTAAAGTGACTGTAGACACAGAAGAAGGTGTTTCCACTATGATTATTACAGGCGATGCCGCTAATGAACTATATAAAGCAATGAAACAAGTACGCACAAACCGTAAGACAAAAGTAGGCCAGCAAATCAGCTGCAACAAACTTACTGTAAACACAAAGTGTGTCATTCAAATGAATGCTAAAGGTGAATTTTCACAAAACTAAAGTGATCACAGCGTCCTAAATCTACTTATGAATTAGGACGCTAGTAGTTAAACTAAATCCCTCACCTCACTAAACCCTATCTGGTAAAATCATCTTCCCATTTCATCAAATTTAAACCTATAATTTAGGTATGAAATTACTATTACTTTTATCAATTCTACTTACCGCATGTACATCAATAACCATCCAGGTCCCTGCTAATCGCTTTATTAGCCCCGAGGCTCAAGGTGATTCTTTTTTACGTGGTAGAGTCACTTTAGGCGGTCATGGAGGCAGTGAAATTGAGGTGGTAGAATCCAAGTTTAGTGATAGTCCAACCACTGACCCCGAAATCACTGAAGACTCAGGAGCACAGATTGGTATCGAGCTAAATTTAATCAAGAGCTTAGATGTTTACTATATTATTAACTACAATAGTTATGATTCACTAGGACTGAAATACCAAATACTAGGTGATAGTGTCGCCTCAGCAAAAGCAAAATCTTTCTCCCTAGCAGTTGGCGCTGGCATTTTAACTTCTACTTCTGCCTCTGTTATCACAGAATCAGATGACACAACGTCTACTGAAATTGAAACCACTATTAAATTTAGCGGTCATGAATACTTTTTACTTTTGGGATATCGTCCCTCTGATAACGTACTAATTTATCTAGGCCCTTGGTTTACTAAGTTTGATACTGATGTTGTAGTAGATAAAACGGATGCGGGAGTCACTACTCGTACGGTGGATATGGAAGGTGAAGGAGACCAAAAAAATATTTTGTTAGGCTTGCAGTTTGGTACAGATGCTTTTCATACAAATCTTGAGGCCGCTTATACAAAAATTAACTACAAAAAAACCACGGCTCCAGAAAGCATAGCCAAAGAAGTCGAAGATTTTGTGTGGGGCGCAGCTTTTAGCTACAGATGGTAAATAGTAAAGCCCTACGGTAAACAGCTTACAGAACCGGAATCCCAACTAATCTCAGTTGCACATGGGCCACCTGGCATCGGCGCACAGATCGATGAGACCCTTATGTGAACTATGCAATTTCCAAAAGCTAGCTCATAGCGTCTACCATTTAGATTTGTAATATTACGAATCTCTGCATCGCCCATTAAATGAATTACTCTTGCATCTTGTAATATTGCTGTAATATCGTCACTAGATTGGCTCGCTTGAGCCACACTAAAAAATAAAATACTACTGATAATTAAAAGAATTCTTTTCATAAGCCCTCAAAATCACACATCCGAACATAGAGCCCGGATGTGTATATAAATCTAAAGAACTAGTAACGATCGATTACGAAAGTTGCACGGCAACCGTTTGTAACCCAAACGCTGTCTCTTTGAATTCCGTAAGTACGACCCGCAATACAAGGTGCACGAGAGTGTTGACGATCTAAAGTTACACGACGTACCCATCTTGGATTAAAGTAACACTCATCTGTTCTTTGATCGATAGACTCACAAGTAATAAACTCATATCCACGAACTGGGTCTGGCCAGCGACGCGGCGGAGGTCTTCTTGGCGGTCTATTTCTTCCCGGCGGATGCCTAAAATCAGGACGTAAATCAACGCCTGTTCCATCACGTTGTCTTTGTACACATACTCCGCTTACGCAAACAGAGATGTCACTTGCAACAGCTTCTTGTGGCAAAGTGGCACCAAAACTACTAGCTGCTAGTACCATTATGCCCATTAACTTTATTTTATTCATAAGTCCCCCTTTTTTGAACTCTATGGGAATACTAAAAGCAAAATGAATACCAAGTCAGTACCGTATATGAATTAGGCAGCAAACTGAAAACTTTTCTAGTTTTCAATTCCTAATAGCGAGAACTCTGCGTATTTGTTATATGTTCCCTATGCTGCACATTTTATGGACTCTACTTAGCCTTTCGCTTTTTGCTGACATTAATGTAGCAAATTTTCAAACAGCACGAGGTGTTCCTACCTCTCTACAAGAAGCTAAAAGTATTCATTTTACTCGCCCTGATGGCATTATCTTAAAGGGATTTACTTTAGGAGCAAAAAATAGCAATCCAGTCGTATTGGTCCCAGGCTACTTTAGCTCTGCTGCCTACTACGGGGATGTAGCTGCTATTCTTGCTAACAACGGCATGAAACCATATGCCTATTCATTAGCAGGACAAGGACAAGGAGAGCTCAGGTCAGGTTACAGCAGACAACGCCAAGACTACCCCGGACAATTTAGCTTTGATAGACACATCAATGATCTTATCGCCTTTATTGAAGCTGTTTACCAAATCCACAAAAAACCCGTCATTCTTGTAGGACACTCTTTGGGAGGATTACTTGTAAGAGCGGTGTCTACAGGGCCGGACATAAAAGATGGTAGCCATAAAATCAGTCCACAACTAAGAGCAAAACTTCAAAGAATGGTAGCAAAAGGAATTGTAGTTAACAGTCCCTCTCCAGTAATTTCAAAACTAGAGAATTTTGATTTAAGTTTAAGCCTTAGCGAAAAATGGAAAATAGCAAAGGGACAGTTTATTATTTTAAATGCCATTCCCGTCTTAGCAAAACTAACAGACAACCCTATATTTAAAGAGTTTAGATATAGAGCTTCTAGCTTACCCCTTGCTAATCTAGTTACTAGCATTGGCTTACGAGCTGCAGACTTTGTTTTATCTGATGTAGTCATGTCAGCTGATTTTCACGGATCAAATGTTGCCGATAGCTTTTCAACAGCCGCTTCCGAAAGATTAGAAAAGGACACTGTGAATGACCTAAAACGTTTTATCACGGAAGGTTTTACTACCAGAGAAGGTTTAGACATCGCGACAGCTTACTTAAATCAAAATACAGCCGCAAAACGATTTCCAATAACAATTATTTCTGGCAGTAAAGATATCTTAGGCTTAGAGCGCTTTAATACAGTTGAGGCGAGCCACCTTGGATATCCCCACATCATAAATGGTATGACACATATGTCTGGTTTTTTTGGGGCAAGTGCGCCGACATTAGCCGAAATTATTTTAACCGAAATTAATCCAAAGAAAAAGTGGGATCTAACTCAAGCTTGCCAATTGGTTTTTTAATTTTATTCACCCAGGTAAGCTTTACGAATTTCATCTGACTTTAATAAGTCCTTAGCATCACCTTGTAAAACAATATTACCCGTCTCTAAAACAATGCCACGATGAGAAATTTGAAGAGCCTGAAGAGCATTTTGCTCGACGAGCAAGACTGTCGTGCCTTCTTTATTGATCTTTTCAATGATATTAAAAATAGCTTCAATGATTTGAGGTGCTAACCCTAAACTTGGTTCGTCTAAAAGTAATATTTCAGGGTGCGCCATTAACGATCTAGCAATCGTTAACATCTGTTGTTCACCACCAGAAAGAGTTCCAGCACTTTGTTTACGTCTTTCTTTTAATCTAGGAAATAACTCAAAGGCATGCTCAAGGTCACGGTCATAGGTACTAGTGTCTTTAACCGTCCATGCACCTAAATCTAAATTCTCTTCTACACTTAGATTTAAAAAGATACCTCGCCCCTCAGGAGCTTGCGACAAACGTCTTTTAACAATCTCATGAGGTTGAAGAGTATCAATTCTTTCGTTTCTAAGTAGAATTTGCCCAGAAGCAAGTGGCAAAAGTGAAGATATCGCTTTAAGTGTAGTTGTCTTACCAGCACCGTTTGAACCAATTAAAGATAAAATTTCACCTTTTCTTAAATCAAAAGAAATATTTCGAACGGCTTCGATCACGCCGTACTTCACAGATATATTATCAACTTTTAAAATGATATCGTGACTCATTCTTTCGCCTTCCCTAAATACGCCTCAATCACTTTTGGGTTGGACTGTATTTCTTTAGCGTTACCCTCGGCAATTTTAACTCCGTAATCCAAAACAGCAATTCTCTCACAAATACTCATTACTAATTTCATATCATGCTCAATGAGCAAAATAGTGATTCCGTACTCATCTCTTATGTGAGAGATCGTAGTCATTAGTTTTGTTGTTTCATTTGGGTTTAAACCAGCTGCCGGCTCATCTAACAGAAGTAATTTTGCACCAGTCGCCATCGCACGTAAAATTTCAAGTCGTCTTTGATCGCCATAGGGTAAATTTTTAGCTAACTCAAATTCTCTGTTTTCTAAATCAAAAATTTTAAGAAGCTTTTTTACCTCTCTTTGCTTATCTCTTAAGTCTGCCTCATAGGCTGAAGTTCTTAAGATGGATGAAAGCAGAGAGTATTTTTTTCTTGCAGGGTTTTGATCGATAGATATCAATAAGTTTTTATGAACACTTAGATCTTTAAATAGACGAATGTTTTGAAACGTTCTTGCCACTCCAAAGCACATAATTTTATGTGGAGGAAAGCCAACGCTGCTTTTACCAAATATCTGTATAGATCCAAGCGTAGGTTGATATACGCCTGTAAGCATATTAAAAACCGTTGTCTTGCCGGCACCATTGGGACCGATTAATCCAAAAATGCTACCTTTAGAAATTTGAAGATCTAAGTCAGAAACTGCCTTTAAACCGCCAAACTGCATAGTTAACTTTGATACATTAAGAGCTAATTCACTCATGTTGCTGTGTCCTCTTTACCTAAAAATAGTCTTCTCATTTTTGAGGACATAAAATTAAATATTTCTTTAGTACCAAACAATCCATTCGGTCTGTTTAACATCAAGATAATCAAGAATAGTGAGTAAATACTCATTCTAAAATCGATACGAGTGATTTCTTGAATAGGGCGAAGCGCTTCTCTTATTACTGTTAATATAATTGCAGCGACTACTGAACCAGAAATACTACCCGCCCCACCTAAAACCACCATAATAATGATTTCAAAACTACGGTTAAAGTCAAAAGTCTGTGGGTTTAGATATAATAAGAAGTGAGCAAACAAGCCACCTGCAATACCAGCAAAAAAAGCTCCAATTACAAACGCTTGCACTTTTGCATTAGTTGTATTCACTCCCATAGATTGTGCTGCAATTTCGTCTTCACGCACTGATAAATATGTACGACCGTGTGCAGAGTTTACTAATCTCCATATAAAGAATAGCGTAAATAGTACGGCTATATAGACCCAAAGAAAATTTGATAAAAGTGGAATTCCCGTAAAACCTCTCGCTCCCCCAATAGCGTCGATATTTAAAATCATCACACGTATGATTTCACCAAAGCCTAAAGTAACGATTGCCAAGTAATCACCTCGCAACCTTAGAGATGGAAGTCCCACAAAATAACCGATAATCGCTGACCCTGCTCCACCAGCAATTAAGCTAACTAAAAATATTAGGTTTGCTGTAACAGGATTAGCCAACAAATCCGGGTTATCCTTAGTAATCATGATACTAATATAAGCTGACAAGTAAGCACCAACCGACATAAAGCCAGCGTGTCCAATCGAAAACTGACCAGTAAAGCCGTTCACTAAGTTAAGGCTCACGGCCAAAATAATATTTACACCTGAATAAATTAAAATCGAGTAATAATAAGGAGGTAAAAATGGAATCAATCCAAAGTTAACAATCACTATAGCAACAAGAGCTGTAAGCCAGATTAGGTATTGCTTCATTATACCTTCTCCGTAGTTTTAGTACCAAAAAGGCCTGTCGGCTTAAATAGTAAAACTAAAATCAAAATAGTAAAAGCGAGTGCATCCCTAAAAGATGGAGCTAAGTAACCTACAACAAACTCTTCGGCAAGGCCTAATGATAAAGCACCTACAACCGCTCCAGTAACATTTCCTATTCCACCAAGAACAGCCGCCACAAAAGCTTTTAGGCCAGGCATTACTCCCATTAATGGTTCTATCTTTGGATAAACAAGCCCAACTAAAACTCCACCAGCACCAGCAAGAGCTGATCCCAACATAAATGTAAAAGAGATAATACGGTTCGTTGGAATTCCCATAAGACTCGCTAGATCATGGTTAAAGCTTACAGCTCTCATGGCTCTACCGAGTCTTGTCTTAAAAATTACAAACTGTAAGATCGCCATCAATGTTAATGAGATAATAAACACTGTGATCTGTAGCGGATTAAACTTTAAGTCACCAATAGCCCACTCTCCACTAATCGCAAAAATTTGAGGAAAGAACTTTGGGTCTGAACCAAACACTAATTGCCCAGTGAACTCTAAAAATAATGAGATACCGACAGAGGTAATCAGCGCATTGATCCTTGGCGCTTTTCTTAATGGTTTATACGCAAATGTTTCAATTAAATAGCCAGTAAATGCACAAGTTGCCATCGTTAATGTAAGCGCTAGCAACAAGCTAAACAGTGACGGATTTTCTCCTAATGAAAAAAAACGGGAAATGAAGTACCCATAAAACGCACCAAGCATATAGATATCACCATGAGCAAAGTTTATTAACTTTAAAACTCCAAATACCATGGTGTAACCTAGAGCAATTAGTGCATAGATACTACCTATCGAAAGTCCGTTTATTAAATGCTGGATAAACTCCGTCATGCCTACTTCTCTTTTATGGATTCACTGTTGATTGATACTTAAACCCATCATCAGTAACCTTTAGCACAACAGCTGCTTTTACAGCGTTACGATCTTGGTCGATTGTGATGTTACCAGTTACTCCTGAGAAGTCTTTAGTCGCTGCAATTGCATCTCTTAAATCATTAGAAGCAAGACTAGGTGCTCTTTCCATCGCTTCTGCTAAGACACGAGCTGCATCGTATCCCATTGCTGCTAGAGCATCTGGAGTGCTACCGTACTTAGCTTTATATTTCGCCAAAAATTCTTGTACTTTTGGATCTTGGTTTTCAGCCGAGTAGTGATTTGAAAAATAAGAACCATTTACCGCAGTTCCACCAATTTCTTTTAACTTTGGCGAATCCCATCCGTCACCACCCATAAGAGGAACTGTAATCCCTAACTCACGAGCTTGTCTTGCGATCAAGCCAACGTCTGTGTAGTAACCAGGAACGTAAATAGCGTCAGGCTTCTTGGCACGAATAGAAGTTAATTGAGATTTAAAGTCAATGTCGCCTGCAGAATAACTTTGCTCAACAGCGATTTTACCACCTAAGCTATTAAATTTATCTACGAAAAAGTTTGATAAACCCATGCTATAGTCATTTTTAATATCACGTAAAATAGCTACGCTTTTTGCTTTTAAAGTTTCATGGGCAAATTTAGCCATTACACTTCCTTGGAATGGATCGATAAAGCAAACTCTAAAAATATGGTCACCCTTTTTAGTTACATCTGGATTAGTAGATGAAGGTGTAATCATTGGAACTTTATATTGCTGCGCAATTGGAGCCATAGCTAGTGATACTGAACTTGCTACTTCACCTAAAATCGCAACCACTTTATCTTGTGTGATTAGCTTTGTAGTTACCATGGCAGCTTCATCAGGCTTTCCTTGGTCATCTAGAGAGATTAGATTTAATTTTTTACCTTTTACTCCTCCAGCCTCATTGATCTCTTCAATGGCAAGCATAATCCCGTTATGCGTAGATATACCAAACGTAGCAGTTGGACCAGTCATCGCTCCTACTTCACCGATTGTTATTACGTTTTCTGGCGTTGTCTTTTTACACGCTGAAAGCCCCAACGCAAAGATCATAGATACTAAATAAATACTAATTTTTTTCATATTGAATTTCTTCCTTTCAAGAAAAAAGTGTATGAATATCAAAGTCTTAAGATGATAACCCGCTAATTCTTAGATAGGTTAGATCCCCTGTCAACCAATGCCACATTATAAAAATTAATCCCCATGACATGATTCGTAAGTGGTGAAATTTAGACTCTCTTTGATTTAGTGGCAATCATTTTAGCAAGAAATTTAGATACTTATAAAAAAGTCACAGAATGTGCTTAATATTTGGGATCATATCTGTTCTCTCGGTGGGACACGGTAGACCTATATACCCTTCAAGCGTTCAAGTAGCATCTTACGAAACTTACCATTTTCTGTGTGAGTACCATTGACGTGGTGAGGTGCCTTATAAGACCACAGTTCTTTGGGCTCACTTGCGTATGTAAATGTCTTTTTGCCCTGTGAAAATGGCACAACTGGATCGTTTTCACTATGTAAAAAAACTTTTGGATATTTAGGTAGATTTTTCAGCTCATTCTCATCAAGCGAATTTAGATCTGATACAATCCAATTTACAAACGGCCTTAATGGCCAAAGGATCCATGCTTGTTTAGCTTTTATGGCAGCGATTTCAGTAAATTTATAAAATGGAGCCTCGGCTATATAAAAATTAGGTTTCACCTCTGGATGCAAGCTAAGATATTTTAAGGATAAATTTGCTCCCAAGCTCTGACCATAAACAATTAGCGGGATCTTTTTCTCCTTACTTACTTTTAATCCCCAATCCATCATGGTCTTTACGTCAATCATTGCCTTATCATTATTAACATTACCAGTTGATTTACCATACCCTCTATAATCAAAGAGGGCGTAATCGTAGCCAGCCTCGGTAAACCAAAACAATGTTACGAAATGACTTGTGATATTCTCGGCATTTCCGTGAAAAAATAAAACCAAACCTTTGGATTTTTTCTTTTGAGGAAAATACCAGCCGTTTAATTTTTTATGATCACTCGTTTCAAGACTAATTACATCTCTTTGTATTTTACTAGTATCCACATCGTGATACTCATCTCTAGTTGGTTGATAAAAGAGTGATGTACATCCCGTGACTTGAAAACTTAATAAAAATAGAAGTAGGTAAATACAGCGCATGATTATTTATGCATAGTAATTTTAAACTTTATAGCAATAGGATCTAATACACTAGCTATCCAAATCGATGGATCAGGAATATCTAGCCCTTTTAGACTTAACGTACTATCACCTTCAAGGCCCTGTTCATTTACCACAACCGATACATCCACTGGATATGATTTATCTCGTATTGTAATCTCTCCTTCGACCTTTTGAGGCTCTGAATCTTTTAAAACCTTAGGTAAACTTACAACGATCGATTTATAGGTATCTGCAGAGAGGCACAAGTCCCACATTTTCTCATTTCTTCCATCTACATCAGTGTCTAGACCATTTGATGCGATTGAGATTTTAATGTCTGTATAAGTATCTTTTGTTTCATTAAAAGAAATGGACACTTCTTTTGCTACTCCTTCAAACGAGGTAGTCACTAGGCCAGCTTTTTTACTTTTCATATGAAACTCAATTTTAGACTCACTTTCCATGGCTTCTTTAAATGAGTTATGCTTCCAATCAATGTTCATTCCGGCCGAAAAAGCTAAATTAAATAATAAAAATATCATGATGTCTTTCTCCTAAAATAAAAGTTTCAGAATACCAATAGCTGGACTATAAATGTTGCCAATAATGCCAACAAAAATATTTCTTCTCTTCGTGTTTTTATTTACATACTTCGCCACTAATTCTACAAGGTATGGCCTACGAATCAACCACTGAAAACAGTGGTTCAAAATGTTTTTTTCTCTAAAGTCAGTCTTTCGCACCCGCCTGTAATCTTTTAAACCCCTCTGAAAGTTAAATGATGTGTTATTTGCATATTTAGAAACAGATGACACCAACATATGTGCTGATCGTATGGCATTATAAATCCCCTCCCCTGTTAGTGGATCAATAAAACCAGAGGCATCACCCACTAACGCAGCTCCACTACCAATCACATCTTTTGACGACGACGTAATAGGTGAAACAGCATACACTTTTGTATTGCTAGGCAGTGTCTTAAATCGACGGTATAGGTTATTTGATTCAGTAATATACTTATTGATTACTTCAATAGGCTCACTATCCACCAATGCATTTCTGTCACATACTAACGATAGGTTTATTTCTCTCTCGGTTGTAGGATCTATACCAATATAAGAGCCATCTTTAAACAAGTGCATCTCACCTTTACGGTAGTTTATAGCTGTATTGTCAAAATAGACATGAAGTGCCAATCTACGTGAGTCAACTTTATTAAATAACGAAAGGCTTTTAGCAACGCTTGAGTTTCTGCCATCAGCACCGACTAGAAGGTTTCCTTGTATTTGCTCCCCATTAGAAGTTTGTACACACCACGTACCATCTCTTCTCTCGATACTAGAGAATGTTTCTTTCATTTTAACTGTAACACCAGCTTGGATGGCTTTATTCAATAAAAAATTATCAAACGTTTCTCGATTTAACGACAGCCCATAATTAGCCACAGCCTTAGTTGTTGGAAACTCAGTCAAAACCTCTGTACCACTGGATGTATAAATATTCATGCCGTATACTTTAGAAAACATAGCTTCCGCTTCTGTGCGAAGCTCTAAAGCCTCTAGCAAATCCACACCTCTTGGGCAAAGATACTCTCCGCAAACTTTTCGCGTAATCTGCGCTCTTTTTTCTAAAAGAACGACAGATAGGCCTAGCTTAGCAAGCCCCATAGCACTTATTGAACCGGCAGGCCCCCCACCAATCACAATTGCATCCACTTTCACTGGAATAAACTCCTAATCTGATTGTGTTTCAAAAACAGTGTTGGAAATACATATAGATCAAATAACAATCCAATAAACAGTATAATACTAAGATTTACACCAAATTCACGAATTGGTAAAAACGGGCTAATTGCGAACAGTGCAAAAGAAAGTATAAAAATACTAGAGCTTAAAACAACTGGCTTAACAGTGGTAATGTAATATTGTTCAAAAGTTCCCTCGGGCTTATCAATTGCGTGTAGAATATGAAAGGTGCTATCAACAATCATCCCAAGCGAAATGCTATAGGTCATTACTGTCGCAAGGTTGATAGAAAAATCAATTAGATAAATAATGGACAGAGAAATAAAAATTGGTACCACATTTACAAATACGAAAATTAATAAAAACTTAAGTTTACGCATATAAATCACTGCTACTAAGCCGATCATTAATAGACTCATTAAGAATGTCTGAAACAAAGTAAATATCATAGTTTTTTGTGAAACCATTAAATGATAATAAAGACCATTCATCGAGTAAGATGAAATATTTTGTGATTTTAAATAGATTTCAACCTTATCCAAATCTGATTCATACTCTCCTACATTATTTGCTCTACTCAACAAAGTAATTTTGGGTTTCTCAGAAGAAATCGTTTCAACCAACTGAGGATCAACATGAATAAACGGAAGCATTGCTATCGACACATTCTCAAAGTCTTTAGAGTAAACCACCTTGTATTTTTGGCTTAAATCTAAATTTCGCAAGCCACTAACTACCGATGCTGGCAACGGTTCCTTAAATTCTAAATCTAAAAGTGGCATCCCCATGATACGGTTCGCAATAAAATCCATATCACTTTTAATATTTGTTTTTTCAGCAAAGTACTGTGTTGCATCTGTTAAAATTTTTGTACGCTGAACACCATATATACCGCTAGCAATAAATATAATTGAAAAAATCCAAATGTATTTTTTCTGTAAAGATTGATAAAAGTAGTGAAGATAGCGCAAGGACCCCACCACTTTACTTGGCTTAGAGAGTTTTAAAAACAATGATTCTAAACTAAATATATACACATATGCATAGAGAGATGATAGCAATACAATAAAACTAGCAAGAACACCGAAGTGTCTAATCACTGGAATATTACTAACAACTAGTGAGCCAAAACCAATACTGGTAGTAATTAACATTAAAACGATTGGTTTCCACTTTAACTTAATAGCTGTTAGTAACGATCTGTACTCAACCAATGTAAAGTAAAGGTGTAAAACCAGCGATAACGAGATCGTATAACAAAGAAGCGGCAAAATCGATGTGATCATATTCATTTTATCATAGAACAATTTTATCAGCGATAGAGTCATCGTTGCACTAATCAAACACGGAAAAAACAGTAAGCCACCAATAACTATATTTTTAGTGAGTAGCATTAGTAGTATCAAAGAAAATACAAACATAGCAGGAAATAAATAGTCCTGAATTTGCTTTGAATATTCATCTAGCAAGTAATTTGTATAAGGAATACCCGATATTTTTATTTTAACTTTTTGGCCATCAAAAAAAGACTTAATCCTATCTATGAATTCACTAGTATTTACATTTTTATCTAGAGAAAATAAAATATAACTTTCTTCATTACTTAAAACCGGGAAACTTTCTGTAGTCGATAAAATTGACAAGGCCTTTAATTGTAAGCCCGTATATATATGAGCTCCATCAATCTTTGCGAAGTACTCTGATGCCTTAGAATAAACTTCTTCTTGGTTATTTGTTTCAAATGAAACCACCAGCATATGTATTTCATTGGTGCTATCTTGATATGCCTTATAATCTCTGGCACCTGCATCTGTTAAAAAAATTTGCTCAGGGTTGAACTGTCGTATATCCGAACTGTAAACAATAGTTACAATTCCTATAATTGCACTTACTATTAAAAGCAAAATCCGTTTGCTCATTTATTTTTAACTCCACTTTAACAAAAGACTCTGAGCCATAAAACCTGGCCCAAAAGCCAACATATATCCTAGATCATCTTTGTTCTTATTCTCTGTCATGAATTTTTCTAAAATATGTAAAATGGTAGCACTAGACATATTGCCATGCTCTTTTAATATATTTTTTGAAATACTAATGTCTTTTCCAAATTGAGATATAAAATTATCAACACTATTAATGATTTTTTTACCGCCTGGATGAAACATATAATGGTGTATATCCTTAGGATTGACTTTATTTTTATCTAAAAATGGATAAAAAATATTTTGAAAATGAGAGTCTATCGTATCTGGTATATCTCGATCTAAAACAATTTTAAGCCCAGAGTTTTGTAAGTGATAACCCATTAAGTATGTCGTATCAGGAAAATTATACATCGACGTATCCACAATTTCAGGAGCTAGGTCAGAGCTGTCACCACTAAGAATGACACACGCAGCACCATCCGCAAAGATTGCCGTAGACACTAGATTTTCCATGGACATATCATCGTGTTGAAATGTAAGACTTGGCGCCTCAACCGACACAATAGCTACCTTTAATTTAGGATTTGCCTTAATGTATTGGTTTGCATAAATAAGGGCAGATGTTCCACCGGCACACCCCATCTCGGTAACGGGTAGCCTATGAACATCTTGTCGCATCTTTAATTGATTGATCATATACGCATCAACTGAGGGAATCATAAAACCTGTACAGCTTGTTGTGATAATCACATCAATATCAGTTGGCTGAAGCCCACTTGCATCTAATGCTTTTTTTAAAACATCTACTCCTAGCTGAATGCTTTCTTTGATATAAATATTATTTTTTTCTTCAAACGATGTTTTACTAAAGACTTCCTCAAGTGGTGCTACCGAGTACCTAGTATCAATCTCTGCTCCGTGAAAAATCTTTAATGCCATTTTGCGATCTTTAGCATCTTTTTTTGAAAGCCAAAGATGATCCGCCACTTCGATAATTTGAGCCGTATGATATTTGTATTTTGGTTTTACAGTAGATACTTGTAGAATTTTAGTCATGACATATCTCCCTCTAATAGGGTAACGCCTTTTAAAACCTTCAAGCAAGCTTAGTTATTTTTTTATATTTAAGATTATACTGATAAAGCCATATCGCATTATGTTTTTAACTTAAGCATATTAACTAAAAATAAAACACAAATTCTATTTCTGATAGCGATGGATAGGTTTCTGTCTTTAAGTAATTAAATCTAAGTTGTTTTTGATATGAAATTTCGCGCCCTATAGACAAATGATAGTCTTTATCATCATCTATACTATCGAAATAAGTAATTTCTTGCCTTATTAAGGCCGTCCATTTTTTGTGCTGAAAGGATAATTGCTGGATATAGCCCGCCCCAAATCTTGTCGAATCATCTTGATGTTTTGCCCTTGTATTCAAAAAAAATTGCCACACCAAATCGTCATACAAAGAAAAACTATAACCAAATGCCACTTTTAACTGGCTATTCGCAGCTCTGTGTTTGCTATCTCTATAAAATAAAGAAATCTCGTAGGACATTTTTTTAAATAATTCTGTGTAAAGTGGGTATGACCTAATATCCATTAAAGATAGATCCGATAAATATAAATAACTATCCTCATAGATAAGCTTAGTCTCTAAAAGAGAAATATTTATTCCCTTCATATAATTAGTTGGTGTTAATGAATCTTTTAATGCTGGCAAGACATGCATTCCAGCCGTGTCCTTAGAGGCACTAAAGCCTAAAAATGAAGTGGGCCACTCTGATAAGATCGAAGCCTCAGGTTTTAAGTTAGTCTCAAATGTTTTTTGTGAACCTAGCTTTGCTCTCTGCAGCTGCAAATCGTAGAGTTCTGTCTTCACATCCTCACCCTGGTTAGACCTCAAGTACGCCAGATCCATCTTTACTTCTAAGGCCCTAACCGACTCAGCTTTTTTATCAGACAAAACTTGCTTCTTCTCAAACTTATTTAAAGCATTCCACTTTGTCTCTATCACTCTTAAATTAGACGGCCTGAACTCAAATTTTTCGATAATCTTGTTTTTTTGTAAAGTTTTAAGGGTGTCATAAGGAATGGTTGAAAACCAAAAGTCGTCCATAAGCATCTTTTCGGGATACAAAACTTGCAATAAGGATAAAATAAAGTAAGAGCAATTATAATCAAAGTAGTAATACGGAAAATCTTGCGCTTCTAACTCGATAATATGATGCAAAAGTTTAATTTTTTGTTTCTCACTTAACTGCAAAGGAAATTCCCACAGATCCCTTCCTTCAATACTTACATAT
>JAGRAL010000018.1 GCA_020434605.1 Bdellovibrionales bacterium | reverse complement strand
TTGCAATATTTACCTGATGATATTTCAACTGCTCTGCCCATGCTCGCTTTTGCTCTATCACCACTTCTACTTTTTTAGCGCATTTTTTTATGCCATTTTTCATAAATTCTTCTAAATTTTTTATCTCAAGACTTTTCACAATATTTGTCAAATCCGCCTTAATCTCTGCTACCTCTGTTGCCTCAACTTTTCTACGCCGCTCTATTTCTTCGAGCAGCTTTTGATTTAAATGATCATACACTATATTTAGGAGGTCGCGATATGGCTTTTGTTTGTTGTCGACGATAGCCACTAGCAATGGACCTACAAAATCTTTTAGTCTTTGATCTACAACTAACTCTGCCCCACTAACAATATTGTCGTTAATACATGACAATATATTTGGGTTAACATACTCAGATCCACCAGCAAATGGTTTTAGTTTAGGATTAGCTTTTGAGGGGTATGGCGGTAATTCGATATCCAAGCACTTTTTCTTCAATGATTCAAATAGCACCAATGCGTTTTCTCCGTAATCACCAAGTGCTGAAATCAACATCTCGTCGTAAGCGGTCTTTACTTTTTGAAAAGTATATTTATTTAAAAACAAATCTTTCTCAGCCTCGTAGTTACTAGGATATTCGCTAAGGCTTGTAGCTAATCTTGCGTACTCTTTATCTAAGGATTGTAAGTACTCTCGTGCCGGCTCATCTTTTGTAAGAGCGTCCAAATAAATATCTATGAGTTGTATTAATGGGTAGTTGTCTGATGCCTTTTTTGTCTGAACAAGCGCTCTAAGTAAATCCGCCTCTTTAAGTTTAGAGCCAAGACTTTCTTTTACAGCATCGCTTATATCATTAATAACAAGCTGATGTATCTCAGCCATGTCTTCTAGAGCATTACATGCTTGTAAGTGCCTTGCTTTTAGCGTGCTTACTTCCTCAGATAATATGTCTTCAAGTCTTGTGGCAATGCAGTTATATATATTCCTCTCAATTTTAATTCCTTCAAATAATTTATTCCATGATGTGTTCGCTTCATAATTATCAAGAGTAGAAAAGCAAGCTTCAAGAATTTTTGGAACGGCTTTTCGAACACCCTGTGTGAGTTGTTTTGCGTAAGTAACTACAAGGGCCTCTTCAGTGTATTCTTCAGATGCAAACACCTCGTCTTTTATATATTTGTACTTTTTCGGAAAATCTTTTTTGAACTGATATGGACTATATCTATACGCCGAGACTGACTCCGCGAAGTCTTCACCGGGCTCGCTACCCGCATAGGCTGACACAAAACCCTCATTGCCAACCTTATTGTCCCATTGTCTTGATACTTTCCCTGTTTTAGCGTCAGTGGATTCTTTAATATACCATCCGCTTAAGTTTTTCCATTCATCACGCTCCGAAAATCTATTACCCCTCGCATATTTGCTTCCAGACAACTGGTAGTCCCTATGGTGCCCTAGTTCATGCATCATAGACCCTAATATAGATTCAGAAGCTGAATATGCCCTCTTCATATCTTCCGGAAATGTATATCTATCCGTATGGAGACAATTATCAAACATTAGTATGTATCCACCCGTAGAGGCTTGACCACATGCAAGTGGGTTAAATGATAACACAAGCTCTGTAGCCATACGCTGTATGACTTTTAAATATGTCATGCCAAGAAATTCGTCTGGCATTGTGTTAAGCAACGTGTATATCGAATCAATCTCATCATCAAAATACATATAATCTTGAAACTTTTTTCCTTCGTACGGCTTTCTACTACGTGTTAAATAATTATTTATGAGATAGCCCGTCCTTAAATAAAATATTTCAAATAGGTCTCCCATATATTTTACGCGATCAGGGTATGTTTTGCTGTATGCACACGATAAGGTTGTGCATTTATTTGCTTCTGTAGAATCTGGTGCGAAAACAAACAAGTCTTTCCATGCTTTGAGCCTATTTTGAATTGTCACATCCGAGCTGTTACGCATTTCCTCAACCTGTATTTGCAGCTGCTGCGAATTAGGCTTAGAAGGTAGACATGCGGCATCTGTTGTCGCAGCAACGCCCCGACTTGCCTGATTAGACAGTTGCGATTTTTCTTCATACTTCTGGGCAACAACAGACAACCATCTCTTAGTACCAATTCGGTAAACACTGTAGCCCACCAAAGTTGTTGCGATAACTGAGACTCCTAGTATATATCTAATATTCATACACTCTCTGCACTTGCCCTGACGGCTTTGAAAACAAAACAGATATTCCTCTTTCCAAGTTAATCAGCATGAACTCTTGTTCTGTATGAGCTTTACCACCCTTATGCTCTTCCTCCCTGATTTTGCTGTCTCTCCACTTTTGCCTCCAGTACTGAATTTCTCGCTCTTCTTCTGTGGCATTTCTGGACTTTGACTCTATGATTTTGGCTACACTGACATAACTTGAACCATCGCTATAGGTTAAATACGACTTATCGCCTTCAGTAACTATCGAGCTTGGTTCACCATTTTCTGCTCTAATCTCGTTTTCTGTAATTTTGCCGTAAACTTTAACGTCAGGAGTGTTTTCTCCACAACTAGTCACAACAATCAAAATAGTAAGGTATAGTATAAAGACTTTTAGCATACTCTAATAGCGTATCTGTCTTATTAATTAGGCGCTAGGCAAGGCTCACAAAATACGACTATGGCCTCACCCCTAACCTTAAATCAAGACCATCCACCAAAACGTAACGGCATCTTAGTATTTCTCCCTGGAGGACCCTTAAATTTTCAAAATAATTCACACATATCAGTATGTTATGTGATATTTTTTAATAAAAATATGCAGCCAGGTGATTTTCCAAGGTTTACGCTATTTGCTGCGTTGCGCTAAAGGCTTCCCGCTTCACTTCTGACTGCCATTTCAGGCCTCTCTATGTTACTTATCCCCTACTAAATTATTAGTGTTTTAGTAATTCACAGTCTTTGGCACTCCACTGGTGTTATCCAATGTCAAAGACGAGGCTTAACCAGAATGGAGGAAATATGCCAAATATTACTATGAAAGAAATGTTAGATGCTGGTGTTCACTTTGGACATCAAATTCACCGTTGGAACCCAAAGATGAAAAACTTTGTTTTTGGTGAGCGCGGCGGGATTCATATTATCGATCTTCAAAAATCAGTAGCCGGTGCACAACGTGCCGTTGAAGCAGTAAGAGAAATCGCTGCTCAAGGCGGAAAAATGATTTTTGTTGGTACAAAACAACAAGCGGTTGAACCAATCCAAGAAGCTGCAAAAAAATGTGGTCAGTATTTCGTTACAAAGCGTTGGTTGGGTGGAATGTTAACTAACTTCCAAACTATCAAAGCTTCTATCGATCGTCTTAAAAAACTAGAGCGTATGAAAGCTGAAGGTGAATGGACTCTTTTTTCTAAAAAAGAACAATCAAAAATGGATAAGGAATTCACACGACTTGTAGATTACCTAGAAGGGATCAAAGATCTTCGTGGTCAACCAAGCGTTATGTTTGTTGTAGATTTAATTAAAGAAAAAATTGCAGTTGCAGAGGCTAAAACTCTAGGTATCGCTGTTGTTGGTATCGCCGATACAAACTCTGACCCATCAATGATTGATTATCCAATTCCGGGTAACGATGATGCCATCCGCTCTATCCAGCTTTTCTCTGGTTTAATGGCTGATGCATACCTTGAAGGTGCAAAAGTTTACGAACAAAAATTACGTACTCAGACAGACAAAGGATCTGATTCGCAAAAAGATTCTGGCCCTAAAAAGTCTGACTCTAAAAAAGTTGAAGTTGTTAAAGCTAAAGTTGCTACAGCGCCTCGTCGCCTAGTGGCTGCCGGTACTGCGGAAGATGTTGAGATCAGCATCGAAGTAGAACAAGGTATTAACGACGAAACTACTACCGATACAGACGAACAAGAGAGCTAAGCTCTCTTGTTTTTTTATTCGTTCAAATTTTAAATACTAAGTTTTTTAGGAGTATTCATGTCTATTGATGCAAACGTTGTAAAAGAATTAAGAGATAAGACTGGTGCCGGTTTTATGGATTGTAAAAAGGCTCTTGCTGAAACTAACGGTAACTTTGAGAAAGCTATCGAGTGGCTACGCACCAAAGGTATTGCAAAAGCTGAGAAAAAAGCTGGCCGTACTGCTGCAGAAGGTATGGTTGCTTCATACATCCACGGTGCTGGTAAAATTGGTGTTTTAGTTGAAATCAACTCAGAAACAGATTTCGTAGCTCGTAATGAAAAGTTTCAAGAATTTTGTAAAGACATCGCGATGCATATCGCTGCCACAAGCCCACTTTGCGTAAGAGCTGAAGATATCGATCAAACTCTTGTTGAAAAAGAGCGTGGTCTATTAAAAGCAAAAGCAATTGAAGAAGGCAAAAAGCCAGAGTTTTTAGAAAAAATCATCGAAGGCCAAATTAAAAAATGGCTATCAGAAAAAGTTTTAGTAGAGCAACAGTTTGTTAAAAATCCTGATGTAACTATCGGTGATTATTTAAAATCAACTATCGCTTCTATTGGTGAAAATATAGTGATCCGTAGATTCTCTAGATTTGAGCTTGGTGAAGGTCTTGAAAAGCGTAGTTCAGATTTTGCTGCTGAAGTAGCTGCAGCATCAAACGTGCAGTAAAACAGGGAGATGCATCTTGGCTAAGCGTATTTATGAGCGCGTACTACTAAAATTGAGCGGCGAAGCACTTGCCGGTGATAAAGGCTATGGTATCGAAGCCGATACTATTCAGGGAATTGCAAAGCAAGTAGCTGAAGCCCTAGAAACCGGTGTGCAAATTGGAATTGTGATTGGTGGTGGCAATATCTTTAGAGGTGTTGCTGCGTCCGCACAAGGTATGGACCGCGCTAGCTCAGATTATATGGGTATGCTTGCTACATGTATAAATGCGCTTGCTCTTCAGGATGCTCTTGAAAAGTTAGATGTAAAAACACGCGTTCAAAGCGCTATTGAAATGTCAGAAATTGCCGAGCCCTACATTCGTAGACGCGCCATTCGACATCTTGAGAAGAATCGTGTTGTTATCTTTGCTGCTGGTACAGGAAATCCGTTTTTTACTACAGATACTGCAGCGGCACTAAGAGCCATAGAAATTGGTGCAGATGTGATTATGAAGGCTACTAAAGTAGATGGGGTTTATAATAAAGACCCTATGAAGCATAAAGATGCTGTTAAGTTTGAAACTTTAACTCATCTTGAAGCCATTCAAAAACAATTAAAAGTTATGGATACAACAGCTATTACGCTTTGTATGGAGAACAACCTCCCTATCTTAACCTTTAACTTAAATGGTGAAGGTAATGTTTTAAAGGCCGTAAAAGGTGAAAAGATAGGTACAATCATTAAAGGGGAATAATATGTCAGCAACTGTTCAAAAAACTGTTGAAGCTGAGATGAAGAAATCTCTAGAAGCATTATCAAATGAACTTTCAAAAATCAGAACAGGACGCGCTAACGTGCAAATGCTTGATGCTATTCGTGTCGACTATTACGGAAATCAATCTCCTATTAGTCAGGTAGCTGCTGTTAGTTGCCCAGATGCTAGATCCTTTTTAATCTCACCTTGGGAGTCATCTGTATTAAAAGACATAGAGGCGGCTATTGTAAAAAGTAATTTGGGTATGGCCCCAATGAACGACGGAAAAGTAATTCGCATGCGCCTACCAGAATTAACAGAAGAGCGTCGTAAAGAATTGGTAAAACACGCAAAGAAAATCATTGAAGAAGCTCGCGTATCTATTCGCATGAAAAGACGTGACGCAAACGAAGAATTAAAAAAAGGTCTTAAAGAAAAAACTCTTTCTGAAGATGAATTTAAAAAATTATCAGACTCTATTCAAAAAGTGACCGATGACTTTATTTCTAAGGTAGATAAAGTTGGTGAAGACAAAGAAAAAGAGATTATGACCGTATAATGAGTCTACCAAATCATCTAGCTATTATTATGGATGGTAACGGACGCTGGGCCCAGAGCTTAGGGAAAAGGCGTTTATTCGGACACATTAAAGGTGTTGGCAGAGTTCGTGAAGTTGTAAAGACTGCAGCAAAACTTAATATTTCATTCTTAACTTTATACGCCTTCAGTATGGAAAACTGGATGCGACCGAAAGAAGAAGTTAAGTTACTGATGAATCTACTTATTAAATTTTTAAAAAAAGAGACCCGTGAACTCAACAGGCAGAACATTCGCCTTCAATCTATTGGGGATACATCATATTTACCAGAAGAAGCCCAGACAGCTTTAGCACTAGCTATTGATTCAACAAAAGGAAATAGTGGCATGGTGCTAACCTTAGCGCTTAGCTATGGTTCTCGACAAGAAATCACTCAGGCAATTCGACAAATTATTATAGATCACAAGAATGGTGGAAACTCTATAGAAGAAATTGACGAAGCTTTTGTTAATAACTATTTGCAAACCGCCGGTATGCCTGATCCAGATCTAATCATTAGAACCAGTGGTGAATATCGTCTGTCTAATTTTTTACTTTGGCAGGCCGCTTACGCAGAAATCGTGATTATAGAAAAAGCTTGGCCTGACTTTGTAGCTGAAGATTTAGTGAGGGCCCTTGAAGAATACTCTTCAAGAGAAAGACGCTTTGGTAAAACATCTGCTCAAGTGTGCGAGCAATCTGGTCAGGGTGATATTCGTGAGCTCAACTAGGACTCGTATTATCTCTGCTGTTGTAGCTGCACTCATAGTTATCGCACTGTATATTATTGCAAAACGTGACGGACTTACTATAGTTGCCATCCTGGCTACACTAGGCGCGCAATATGAATTTATTAAACTTTGTATTCCAAATGCTAAAAACTTATTAAAACTTTTATTTTTTGTTTTTTCTGCTGCCATCTACGCGTCTATATCAATGCAAATTCCAGATGCCCCAGTTTCAATTTTAGCAATTAGCTTTATGTGTATGTCTATATTCGTAATGTTGTTAGCTAAAAATAATGATGACAATAAAGAAAAGCAGTCGCTAATTTCAACAACAACTATGGGTTTTATATATGTTGGAGTTTTACCAGGCATTACGACTCAACTTATTTTAAATCACTCGCTTGGTTTACAGATCTTTTTTATTTGTATTTTAACTGTTATTACCACAGATGTTATGGCGTACTTTGTGGGAAGAAAATTTGGAAAAGCTAAGCTTTTACCTACGATTTCACCCAACAAAACTAAAGCTGGTTCTTTTGCTGGTTCCCTATCAGCACTCGTAATGGCTTGTGTGATGAGCTGGCTTTTAGGCCTACAAGACCATATAGTAGGACTTACTATTGCAGGTTTTATAGCTTCTATTTTTTCTCAATTTGGTGATCTATTTGAATCTGTACTTAAAAGAAATGCTGGAAAAAAAGACTCTGGACGCATCATGCCTGGTCACGGCGGCTATCTAGATCGTTTAGATAGCATTCTGTTCTCGTTTCCAATTTTTTATTGTTATGTAACTTGGTTCGTCTAGGGCGAACTTTTGTCCAAGTTCCCCTATTTCATAGCCATCACTACGAATGATTGTTAAAATCTAAATATGGAAATGATACAAAGTTTTTTACATCAATCTGTCGGTTTTTTAATTCCACTCGTTATCCTTCTTGGCGCTTTAATTTTTGTCCATGAGCTTGGACATTTTTTAGTAGCCAAGTACTACAAGGTTAAAGTCGAAGTTTTTAGTTTGGGCTTTGGCAAAAAGCTAATCCAATATAAACACGGAGACACTGTTTACTGCCTTAGCCTAATTCCATTTGGCGGTTACGTAAAAATGTATGGTGAAAATCCCGCTGACGACATTAGTGAAGAAAATAAAAAAGTTTCATTTTTACATAAACCTGTGGGTCAGCGCATAGCGATTGTTCTAGCCGGACCACTTATGAACTTGTTGTTTGCGTTTGTACTGTTCTCTGCCATAGCAGAAATCGGTGATTTAAAGGCTCTTCCTGTAGTTGGGCAAGTTCAGCCTTACACTGAAGTTGCTGAATTTGGAATTCAGCCTGGTGACAAAATCCTATCGGTAAATGGTGATGCTATTGCTAACTGGGATGAGTATAAGCTAAAAATCAATAGCGCTGCTTCAGATACAGTTACTATTAATTACGAAAACTACCTTACTGAAGAAACAAAATCTGTATCTTTAAAATTAAAAACCATTAAAAACCCTAATATTCTTTCGTTTAAAGATACTGTGCGGACAGTAGACGGTCTTGATATTGTTACTTTTGGTACAAGCATTGGCGTAGCCGATCTGAATAGCTCTGCATTTAAGAGCGGGCTACGAACGGGTGATCGCATTGTAAAATTTCAAGATAAAGAAGTTAGTCGCTGGTATGAGATAGAAAAAATTTTAGCAGCAAACACCTCACTAACTTTAAAGCTATTGGTAGAGAGAACCAGTGCTGAAAGTAAAACGCCTGAAGAAATTGAGTTTATACTTCCAAGTGAAACTGTAGTTACTAATTTAAATGCTGTCGGCATTGAGCGCCCTGATCTATACGTGGGAATCATTAGCCCAGGTTCTGCCGCAGAAAAAGCTGGTCTACAGGTTGCCGATAAGTTTATAGAAATTAATTCAAAGCCATTAAAATATTGGAACGATCTAACAAATAGTATTTCTGCATATTCTAAAGAAACTGGTCCGCTAAATGTAAGCATTCTGCGTAACGGTAAAAAAGAAACTATTTTAATAACTCCAGCCATGCTTACTCAAGAAAATCCTATGACTGGAAAAAAAGAAGAGTCGCTTAAGATTGGCGTGGGCCCTATTTTAACGATGGTTCCACCACCAACACAGGCATTTCCAGCGCGATCTTTTTCTGAGTCAATACTAACTGGAATTGAAGAGACAAACACTTGGGTTGTTTCAACCGTTGTAGGATTTGTTAGACTATTTCAAAATAAAGTCTCTGCAAAATCAATCGGTGGGCCCATCATGATCGGGCAAATTGCTAGTGAGTCATTTAAGATAGGACTTGTTCCGTTTTTAAAAATCATGGCAATCATATCCATCAACCTATTTATCATTAATTTATTACCTATACCTGTTCTTGATGGTGGGCACTTAGTGCTTTTTACTATCGAAGCAGTTAAGGGAGCTCCTGTCAGCATGAGGAAAGTAGCCATTGCACAGCAAATTGGTTTCTTTTTACTTTTATTTTTAATGGTTTTTGCAATGTTTAACGATATATCGCGAGTCTTAGGTTCCTAATGTTACTCTTATCCATTAGCACATCTACTTCTTTTGGTAGCATTTGTTTGCATGATGGAAAAGTAATTCTTCATGAGGACTCTTGGCATTTAGAAAAATCTCATGCAGAAGTTTTAGGGCCGCGCATTCAACTGGGTTTAGACGCTATAAAACAAAAAGCAAGTGACATCTCTGTTGTTGCCTGCGACATAGGTCCTGGCAGCTTTACTGGTGTAAGAATCGGTGTAAGTACGGCAAAAGCCTTTGCTTACGCAAACAATATTCCTGTAATTGCTGTCGACTCGCTTAGATTACTCGCTGAACCTATAAAGGAACCAATTCAGATAGTTAGTATGAGAGATGCTCAACGACAGGAAGTCTATGCAGCGGTCTACAAACGCGATAGTGATGGTATCCAAGAGGTCGCTACTCCACAGCTTATGTCATTGGAACAATTAGAAAAAAGTATAACTTCACCAACTATTGTTGTTGGCGATGGCTATGAAGTTTTAAAACCCAATTTATCAAAAACTTTGGATAAATTTATCGTTCGTGACTCTAAATACTTGGATCACCCTTCAGCCACTGTGCTTTCTGGACTAAGTCTAGTACACCTAAAACTTAATAAGACCTTAGAATGGAAGTTGTTAGAACCCCTTTATATTCGTCTATCAGCTGCCGAAGAGAAATTAGTAAAAGGGGAACTAAAACGCCATGTCTGAAAGTATTGAGGCGACAGCTAATATGATAAACAACAACTCTACAAACACCCCTACTATTATTGCTGTTGGCGGCGGCAAGGGTGGTATTGGTAAAAGTTTTTTTACATCTAATCTTGCAATTTACTTATCTAGATTTAAAAAGGTAACTGTTGTTGATTTAGATCTTGGTTCATCGAACCAACATACTTGCTTGGGTTTGCAATCAGTACGAACGACTATCAGTGATTTCTTAAGTGATAAAATAGTTCACTTTCAAGAGCTTGAAGAGCCAACTAGATATATCAACCTTAAGCTTGTTAGCGGATGTTTTGACTCTTTAAATATCACCCAACTTACCGATGCTGATGTACAGAAACTTATCGCTGGAATAAAAACTCTAAACTCAGATATCGTAATTTTAGATTTAGGGGCCGGTACTGCAGCAGCAACAGTTGATTTTTTCACTTCAGCCGACAACTCGATATTGGTAGCATCTGCTGAACCAACTAGCATCGAAAATGCCTATAGGTTTTTAAAAGTACTGTTTTATAGAAAATTACAGCATGTTTTTTTAGCGCAAAACGCACAAGAGGAGTTAGCACGTCTCCTAGCTCACAGAGATCAATTTCAAGAAAAGTCTCCAAATCAAATAGTGAAAGATATTTACCAAAGAAATCATGTTTTAGGTCGAGCAATCATGAATGATTTGCAGTCATTAGACCTTTCTGTCGTGTTAAATCAAATTCGCATGAGCCATGATGAGCAAGTTGGTCACGGAATTGCCAGTGTTTGTAATAAGTTTTTTGGAGTTTGGTGTAAGTATTTAGGAGCTATTTCCTATGATGATGCCGTGTGGCAGTCGCTAAGAAAATCGCAACCTGTAATGATCGCAAATCCGCAATCTTCTGTCAGCCAACAAATTTCAAAAATTGCAAAAAATCTTGTTGGTTCTACCGCGAAAACCGCCGTATTATAATCTAGTGTCAGACTTTAAAGAGCAGACTTATTACGAATTACTAGAGATCTCTACTAGTGCTAGCACGGATGAAGTGCAACAAGCATACTTGCGAGCAAAAGGCATTTATGCACCAGACAGTCCTGCTATCTACACTATTTTTAGTCGCGACGAGGCCGTACAATTAAACCATCTATTGGATGAGGCGTATCAAACTCTTAGCCACCATGCAAAGCGAAGAGAGTATGATTTAAAGCTACAAACTGGTAATTACACGGTTATCCACGATAAAGCTACAACCGCTGATGTCCAGCAAGCAAAGCCTGCTGTAATGCCAAGCCTTACTCCTGATGATAAAAAAGAACTCGCTAGACAAGGCATTGGGATTACAAAGTTCGGTCAGTATACTATCGATCCAATGGTTGAACATGAGATGCAGCAACAACAAATGTTTGATGGAACTTTTTTAAAAAAGGTACGCATATACAAAAACATAAATCTCGAAACACTATGCGAACATTTAAAGATTGGACGCCATCATTTTAATGCTATCGAAAACAATGATTTTAATAAGCTTCCGGCTACTGTGTTTGTTAGAGGTTATGTTAAGCAAATGGCCGAATCCTTAGGCCTAGATGCCCAAAAAGTAACTGACTCTTACATGAGAATTCTTAAAGACGTTCGTGACTAGGGCGTGTACTCATTTCAGAAATCGTTTACGAGAAATCAAATTAAACACCAGTTCAAAGCATGAGGAGGAAAAATAGTAGAACTATTTTGACAACGAGTAATGCTGAAATTGTGTTTAATTTGATTTTGCAGTAGGTTTATGAAATGAGTACACGCCCTAATACTAAAAAAATTTTACTTATCGATCATACAAACGAAGGGCAGCGTTTAGATGTCGCGCTTTCAAAAACTGATGATGTTTCCTCAAGATCTAGAGCCCAAGAATTGATTTCAATGGGACTTGTAAGTGTTAATGAAAATAATAAGATAAAAAGTTCTTACAAAATTAGTCCTACAGATTTTATTACATATTTAATTCCGCAAAACACACCCTCTACCCTACAAGCACAAAATATTCCTCTCGATATTTTCTTTGAAGACGATCATATTATTGTGATTAACAAGCCTAGCGGCCTTGTTGTACACCCCGCAGCAGGGCATGAGAATGATACTTTGGTTAATGCTCTTCTTTTTCACTGCAAAAAATTATCTGTAGGCTTTAACGAGGACAGACCAGGAATTGTTCACCGTATTGATAAAGACACGAGTGGTCTTCTAGTTGTTGCCAAGGATGATGTGAGTCATCAAAATCTAGCAAAGCAATTTGCAGCTAAAACAGTACATCGTAAATACTGGGCTCTTTGCTTTGGGAATTTTAAAAACCCAGAAGGTAGAATAGAAACTTTTATAGGTAGAGCTCCAAATGAGCGCAAAAAATTTTCCTCTCGCGTAGCTCAAGGAAAAATAGCAATAACAAACTATAAGGTCTTAGCAACCTACAAAAATGACATAAGTCTTGTCTCACTAAAGTTAGAAACAGGTCGTACACATCAAATACGTGTACATTTAAACGATTTACACCACCCGATTATCGCAGATTGGTTTTATTGTAATCAGTCACGCCTTAAAACTATCGGTTCGACAGTACTTAGAAAAAAAATATCTGACTTATCAAGGTTCGCTCTACACGCTGCCGAACTAGGCTTTACACATCCCGTAACCGGTGAAGACCTTTTGTTTAAAGCACCACCTCCGGATAGCCTTAAAGATCTTCTTACTTTTTGTGATTTTCTGAGTTACGTTTAAACTATGTTTACTGAAACGGCATCGGGTCACATATTTCAGCAAGATTCACTCACTGTTTTTTTTGGAAAAAAACTAGGAACATTAGACCATTTAAAACAAGAGTACCCATCGGTTCAATTCTGCACCCTTAACCAGTACCATAGCGACATTTGTGTTTCGGCTAAGACTGGCGCAGAACAGCGTGCAGATGCTCACTTTACATTCGATAGAAACTTAGGCTTAGCAATTAAGACTGCCGATTGTGTGCCTTTGTTTTTTTACTGCCCAACAACAGATACAATTTTAGGAATCCATGCTGGCTGGAGAGGGTTGCAGCAAGAGATTATAAAAAAGAGTCTTGATACGGCATACAAGTATTCGAATAAATCCAAGATTCAAGTTTGGATAGGCCCATTTATTCATACGCTCAATTATGAGTTTAAGGAAAGTGAGTTGCGCTTATTAAAAGACGTATCCCCAAAAACATACTACATTGAAAACCAGGGAAAGACTTACTTAGACTTAAAAGCAATTGTTTCACACCAACTTAAAACCTGTGGCTTATCCGAAGCTAATTGCCACTATTTAGATATAGATACATTTTCTTCACTAGATCATTATTCTTACCGAGAGGGAAAAGAGCAGGACCAACGTCTGTATCATTTTATCGTAAATAGAAGAGGATAACTTACCGATATATATTGTGTGAAACCACTCTATATATTTTCAGCAATTCTGTTTACAATCTCTTTGAGCATTGGCCTCAGCGAGAGAGTTAGAGATAATATAAGAAGCGCTTTGTTACCAAACCAATCCAAAGTTTTATCAGTAATTCGCACGGTTCAAATTAAAGACGATCTAATTGTTGATATTTACAAAATCAAAGAGCAAAGCGGCATTATCGTTAAGTTTATCAATGCCACTACAGGTGAACACTTTCAAACCTTCTCTCTACAAGATTCTTGGGATGGTTACTACTTAGTAAATGGTCGCAACACAAATCTATTTTTAAACGATGTAGACAATGACCAGTCTTTAGAAATATTAGCGCCTACTTTTACGCAAAACTTAGAAGCCAGGCTTCATGTTTTAAAGTACGATTCGGCGTCTAACAACTTTTTACCTTTTCCGTTTTAATAGCCACATACTCTAATTACTTAGTAGTTTTTTCTTTATTTCTCCAGGATTTACCCTCTCTGGCCTTGCGGTTCAATTGAAAGTCTCTCACTGCTTTATTGTGATCTTGATATGTCTTTGTAAACACATGTGTACCATTGTTTTTACTTACAAAATATAAATACTGCGTGTCGGCTGGGTTTAGTGCTGCCCTCAAAGCCTCTTCTCCAGGATTAGCAATAGGTGCGGGGGGCAGGCCTGGAATAGTATACGTATTGTATTTTGTACTACGTAAAATATCGGCCTTTTGGATGTTTTGTTTCCAAACACCGTCTTCAATCATAATTCCGTACAAAATTGTAGGATCACTTTGAAGTCGCATGTGTTTTCTTAGACGATTATGGAATACAGATGAGATCAACTCTCTCTCTTCACCATCACCTGTTTCTTTTTCAATCATGCTTGCCATTGTCACATGCTCTATAAATGGAAGTTGCATTAGATTTGGATCTCTAAGTATCTGATCGTATACTTTTTTAAACTGCGTGGCCATGGCTATGACCATACCTTTTGCTCCCTCAGATTTACTAAAGTTATAAGTTTCAGGAAACAAAAACCCCTCAAATGATGGAACAGGTCTTTCTATTATTTTTGTAGCCAGACTTGCATCTGTTGCAAATTTAAGAAAGTCCTCTCTTGTGGCAAGACTCTTGGCCTCCACCAAAGCTGCGATATCATAGATGTTGTATCCCTCGGGGATTGTTAGAGGATACTTAACTACATTGCCCGATGTTAGCTCTTCCAGAATTTGCTTAGGTGTGAAATTTGCAGAAAGTCTATACTCGCCTTTTTTTAGTCGTGTAGTATCACCTCTAAATTTTGCATACCAAATAAAGTATCTTGAGTTTGTTATCAAACCCTCTCTCTGGAGGCGTATTGCGTTTTGAGTAAACGTACCTGTCTTGACCTCAAAAATTTGCTCTTTATAGGTTTCACTCGGAGCTTGTGTTAAAAAAGAAAAGCCCTGAGTGCCAACCCAAGAAGATAATATTAATATACAAAGTAAAACAGAAACTATTAATTTTTTTAGCATTATTG
>JAGRAL010000017.1 GCA_020434605.1 Bdellovibrionales bacterium | reverse complement strand
GTGCAGATAAAACCTGATCAATTACTCAAAGAAATACGTACAAAAAATATTAATTTAACCTCTAGCCAAGACGAAACAACCATAAAAGCAGATTTAAAAACTGGTAAAGTTCAACTTGATGCCTATATGCCAGAACCACAATTAGTGGGACTGAAAAAAGAAATAAATGCCAATGAAAAAAATCTTGATACAGCAAAATTATTGGCAAAATATCTTCTCTATAAAGCTGTCGAAAATCGCTGGGCTTACGATCTTGAGTATACAATCTTAAATGATATCGGTGCCAGTAACTTCAGTCAATTTGCTCCAAGCCTGTTAGATACACTACAAAATCAAACCAGATATATGGGAAGCGCCACACAGAATGGGAAAGTGTTTTTACGTTTTCAAATTGCTGACTGGGGATTTGTATCAGTAGAGAGAGAACTTAAAGAGGCCAAACTTAATATTGAGTTTGATTCTAACGCAGACAATAACCACATCCCTGATTCAGTCAAAAAACTAAAATCTATAGAGTAAAAAACCTTTTCATTTCGCTAAATTACCGCTATTACTTTTTTATGAACTATAAAGCGATACTGGCTGAATACTTAGCAACCAAAATATCTCAACTGCAAATCCATAAAACCGCAGCAGAAATAGAAAGTCTCATTGAGTTACCTAAAGATCTAAAAATGGGTGACCTTGCCGTACCCTGCTTTATTTTTGCAAAAGAATTAAAAAAAGGTCCTCCGGTTATTGCCAAAGATATTTTGGCTTTATGTAACGACCTGCCCACAGAGTTTCAAAAAATCACAGCTCTAGGTCCTTACCTTAATTTTCAAATCAACAAAGCAGCGCTGGCAGCTGATATTGTCCCGCAGATACTATCTGGTGAATTTACTAAAAAGCGTCCTCGCAGTGGATTAAAAACCATGATCGAGTACTCACAGCCTAACACTCACAAAGCCTTTCACGTAGGCCATACTAGAAATGTTAGTTTAGGAGATGCTCTTGTACATATTTGTGAGTGGGCGGGTGATGAGGTAATTGCAGCCAACTATATCGGTGATGTGGGTACTCATATTGCAAAATGTTTATGGCAGTATAATGAGTCCGGCCTTCGTTACGATGATTTTAAAGATAAGATGACTCGCGGTGAGTTTTTAGGAATGCTTTATACTCAGGCGGACAAACACTTAGATTTTTATACGCTCACTAAATCGCCGCACCCACACGTACAAACAGCTAAAGTATTAAGCGTATCCACTCATCCCCAAAATGATAAATGGCTAGTAGCAGAGCTTGAAACTAGTGACGGTCCTAAAACGGTGGTTACTGGTGTAGCAGGATTTACAAAGGGCGATATCGTTCCGTATGCATTTATCGGTACACGCATCAATGGAAAAAGGATAGAGCCAACAGATAAAAAAGGAATCACTAGTCTTGGTATGCTGTGCGCCCCTAGCGAAATTAGTTTGAGTGATGACGCTAGCAAGATTTTTGTTTTTCCAAAAGATACAAAAGTTGGAATTGAGGTTGCAGATTATTTTAAAAATCCTGATTGCAAGCATAGCTCAGTTGTCACTGAAATTCAAAGACGTGAAAAAGCAGTTTCAGAAACACTACAAAAACTAGAGAAGCAAGACCCCGAACTTACCCAACTTTGGAAAGAGACAAGAGATTGGTCATTAAATGATTTTAACGAGATCTATAAATGGCTTGATGCTAGGTTTGACCATGTGTTTTATGAAAGTGAAGTAGCTGATCCAGGAAAAAAGGTAGTAGCCGAATACCTAGAAAAAGGTGTGTTCAAAAAAGATCAAGGTGCTATTGTATTGGAGCTGACCTAAGTGCTTTTAACCTCCCCTTCTTTTTAGTGCTTAAATCTGATGGTACAGGCCTATATTCCACAAAAGATTTAGCTTTGGCCAAACTAAAATTTGATACTTTTCATATTGATAAGTCTGTTTACATTGTTGATGTAGCGCAAAGCTTGCACTTTCAACAAGTCTTTAAAACCTTAGAGCTTATGGGATACAAGCAAGCAGATAAGTGCTTTCACCTTTCCTACGGCATGGTTGTTTTACCAGACGGAAAAATGAGCTCACGAAAAGGCAATGTAATCCTTCTAAACCAACTCAAAGAAAAACTAGAGACGCAGATCTACAAAGACTTTTTATCTGGTTACGAAGGTCTATGGTCAAAAGAAGAAATCAGTGAAGCCATCAGAAACATCAGTGTCGCAACCATTAAATACGGTATGCTAAACCAAGATAATAACAAAAATATCGTATTTGACCTAAAGGAATGGACAGCAAGAACTGGAAATACAGGCCCATATTTAATGTATGCCTATGCAAGAACTAGGTCCATACTTAGAGAAGTAGAATCTAAGTTTGGTAAACTAAATTCAGCCACTGCAGATTGGTCCTTATTAAAACACGAAACAGAAGAGCGGGTTTTAAATAAAATGCAACAGTTTCATACCACAGTCGCTAAAGCTAGTGAGAAGTATGAACCGCAAGGACTTTGCATATATCTATACGAGCTCAGTAAAGACTTCAGCAGAATGTATGACCAGTGCTCTGTTTTACATGCTGAAGATGAAGCATTAAGAACATCAAGAGCTTTACTAGTAGATGCTTGTGGCCGAGTCATTCAGACTGGGCTCAACTTACTAGGAATCAAAACGTTAGAAAGAATGTAGAATGATAATATCCGCAGTAATACTTACCAAAAATGAAGAATCTAATATTGAAAGAGCTATCAGCTCTTGTCTTTCAGTATGTGATGAAATCCTGGTGATAGATTCAGGAAGTACCGACAAAACAAAAGAAATTGCTAGCCAATTTGAAAAAGTAAAATTTATTGAAACAATATGGAAAGGTTTTTCTGAAACTAAAAATTTTGGAAATGCGAAGGCAAGTGGTGACTATATCTTGTCACTCGATGCGGATGAAGCACTAGACGAAACCTTACAGACAGAGATCTTAGCACACAAAAACAACTTAAGTGGTGCTTATAAATTTGCCCGCCTAACAAACTATTGTGGCAAATGGATACATCACAGCGGCTGGAGACCTGATTACCAAACCAGGCTGTTTCCAAAACAAGATTCAAAATGGAATATGAATCTGGTACATGAAAAAATAATTTTACCAGAGAACTGTAACGTGCAAGTTCTAAAGGGCGATATCTTACATTACTCTTATAAATCTATTTCTGAACACCTTGTAAAAATGGATTCGTACACAACATTAAGCGCACAGATGCTTTTACAAAAAGATCCGTCGTTTTTAGTAATCAAAGCTGTACTTCATTCGAAGTTTAAATTTTTTAGAACTTATATTTTAAAACTAGGTATCTTAGATGGATACTATGGTTTTGTAATTTCTTGTTTCGGTGCCTTTGTTGTCTTTTTAAAATACATAAAGGCCGCACAAATGAAGCGAGATCTTAAATCAAAGTCTTAAGATCTTCCGATTCCGTAATATTTAAATCCTGCATCTTTCATTTTTACTGGTGATAACACATTTCTCACATCAAAAACCACATCACCACTCATTTTACTTTTTAGTAAGCTGATGTCTGGCGCTAGAAACTCTTTCCACTCTGTCAGTAAAACCAACGCATCTGTTTTATCTAAACAATCGTATTTATCTTCAACTTTTGAAACTTTAACATTTAAATCTTTCATGTACGCCGCAAAATTATCTGCTGCTTGTGGGTCATAAAAAGTAATTTCAGCACCGGCCTCTACCAATAGTTTAGAGATCATAATCGCTGAAGTTTCTCTGATGTCATCTGTATTTGGCTTAAAAGCTACTCCCCACAGACCAATCTTTTTGCCACTCACTTTACCGCCGAAGTGAGATAGTATTTTGTTTACGATATATCTACGTTGCCTATCATTTGCTTCTATCACTGATTCGATGATCAATAGCGGACTATCATGTTGTTTTGCTGTGTGGACGAGGGCTCTTAAATCTTTTGGAAAGCAAGATCCACCAAACCCTGGGCTTGGATATAAAAAGTGAGTACCAATACGAACATCTGTTGTTATACCCTGGCGTACTTCATCGATATTAGCACCAGTTTGATCACAAAGCCTTGCCACCTCATTAATAAAAGAAACTTTTGTGGCTAAAAAGCAGTTGGCAGCATACTTAGTCATTTCGGCAGATAGGTTGGACATAAAATAGACTCTATAACCTTGCGCAAAGAATGGCTGATACAAATCAGCTATTTTTTTTGCCGCCCAGTCATCACTGGCACCAATAATAACTCTGTCAGGGCTCATAAAATCTCGAATCGCAGCCCCTTCTTTTAAAAATTCAGGATTATTCACTAAAGAGATGTTCTTGTTAAATTTGTTTTGAATGTATTTTTTAGCTTCCCCTGCCGTGCCTACTGGAACAGTAGATTTAATCACTAAAATTGTCTTTTCAGTGATAAGAGGAACGATTTGATCAATAGCGCTATAAAAATATTTTAGATTAGTACTGCCATCGTCTGCAGTTGGAGTCCCTACAGCAATAAATACTGCTTCAGAGGACTTTATTTGTTCAAAATCTGTTGTGAAGTGAAGACGCTTAGCTTTGACATTACGCTCTACCATCTCTTCTAAACCTGGCTCATAAATAGGCATTTCACCGCGGTCTAAGCTAGCTATTGTGTTTTTATTAATATCAAGCCCTATGACATGATTACCTAGTTCCGCAAAACAAGTCCCAGAAACCAATCCAACATAGCCAGTACCAATTATTGATATATTCATAAAAACCTCGTCCCATGTAAATAGCATCCAGCGAAAAAAAAATCACACTTTTTGTTGGAATTTACTAAAATATGGCTACATTGGACCAATGGAAAATATGCGTGTATTGCTCGTAAATTTAGAGAAAGGCTGGCGAGGTGGTGAAAACCAAGTTTTGCTATTGGCCCGATATCTTAAAGAAAAGCAGGATTACGTTGCTATAGCGTATCCTAAGGTTTCTACAGCAATCCCCAGATACAAAAAAGAATTCGATGTACTCGAATTAGACTCTACCAGTGACTGGCGCCCTAGTAATATTAATGCAATTAGCAATTACGTATTAAAGCATAATATTCAAATCCTACATGCAAATTCTTCTAAGTCGCATGGATTATGCCTGCGAGTGAAAAAAAAGCACCCACATCTTAAACTTGTCGTACATCGTAGAGTCGCAACACCACCAAGTGACAATTTTTTTACACGCAAAAAATACCTAAGCAAACTGGTCGACTCATACGTTTCTTTATCCAACGCTATATCCACTGAGCTAGCCGCCTACGGTGTTCCTAAAGAAAAAATAGTTAGAATCCCAAGCGGAGTGATTGTCGACTCGAGTCCGTTTGATAAAGCTACATACAAAGAAATTCTAGCTAAAAAATGTAATGTATCTTCTAAAAACACATTCATCGGTATGGCCTGTGCCATTAGTATCGAAAAAGGGGTCGATACCTTTTTACGTTTTGCGAAGCTCTTAGAAAATCGTAATGATGTTTCATTTTTTATTGCTGGAACAGGCCCCAAAGAAGAGGAATACAAACGCTTAGCCTCTGAGTTGATGATCACAGATAAGGTTCATTTTTTAGGGTTCTTAAATCCTGTGACTGAGTATCTGCGTGCACTAGATGTTTTTATCATGCCGTCAAGGCAGACCAAAACATTTAGGGAGGGGCTTGGTAGCGTACTACTTGAGGCAGTACAAGCTCGCACCTCTATCATTGCCAGTAATATAGATGGTATTCCTGACGTTATTATTGATAAAAAAACAGGGCACTTAATACCCGTCGATGACTTCCATGAGATGTATAAGACTTTTGAGTCTTTGAATTCTGAAACTGAAAAATCCATTCAAGATAACGCGATCAAACACATCGAAGCTGATTTTACTTCTGAAATTATGGCAAAGAGAAACCGCGATAATTACCAAAGACTTTTAAACAAATAATCGATTATTTATACGCGTATTCAATGATACCAAATATCCAGATGCTAATGGCTCCCATATTCATTAGGAGCGTTAGTAAAAATTTTGTATTATAGACTCTAGGAAATTTGAAAAGTAAGTATAGTGAATAAAAATTGGGGATAAACGGTATTCCTAAAATTCCAAGTAAACTTGCCCCCAGCGCTCTATTTAGTTTTTTAACTCCCTCTTCTTCTGTCTTTGGCGTAAAACCTTTTACTGTAGAAAGATTGATTTCTCGAAGAGCTTTAATAGCCGTCTCGTAGTCATTATCTTCGATCAAGACTCTTGATCCCTGTACATAATGCACGATCGTATTAAAGTGAGCATCTGGTACACTTACCGAAATCCCTCTAGACTCTAAAAAAGCTTTTACTTGTAGGGCTTCTGATATATCTTTTGCTACCATTAATTGGCGTAAACTCATAAACAGAATGTAAGAGACTTATGACAAAAACACAATCAAATCCTCCATTTGAAATTGTTATAACTAAAGACGGTAGCCCTAGTCTTGCATTCTTTAAAGATGGATTTTCTCAAATGATGCACTCTTCAAAGGGGGCATTCTCTGAAACAGAATTCGTATATGGTAAAGCTCTGGATTTAGCATTTGAGCATTTCGATTCAGTACAAGCTCTTTCGGTTGGCCTTGGTTTTTCCTACGTCGAATTGACGGCAGTAGCTAGAAAAAAATCAAAGGATCTAGAGATGATCAGCTATGAGAAAGAACCTCGCCTACGGATTGCATGGACACAATTTATTAACGGTGCACCCAGTGAATTTTCTGAGGTCTATGAAAAAATACTGAGTATGTACTGCGAACATCATAAGCTAGAAAAAGAAGTGTTTGTGGATTTTTTTAAATCCTCTAAGTTTCAACTCAAAGAAGCTTTAGATATCAATACCCCCATTAACAGTACTTTTAACTGTATTCTCTTTGACCCTTTTTGTAGTAAGTTTAGCCCAGAGTTTTGGACAGAAAATGGCCTAACAGATTTTTTACAAAGCATTAGCAGTGATCAATGTGTTTTCGCAACTTATGCGGCAACAGGTGCCTTGAGTCGCTCTCTAAAGTCTGCTGGATTTAAAAAGATAAAAAATAAAGGCTTCGCTGGTAAAAGAGAGTTTACCTTAGCGATTAAAAACTTATAGCTTAGGGTGTACCCTAATCAAAACTATTTGGTTGGTTTACTTTTATAATTAAAGACAAAAGGAAACCTATAAATGGTACCCTTTTTGTTCGTGCTTGGCGGAAACTTCCAGGTAATCATTTTTGCAGCTATACAAGAAAATACATACTTATCATCAAAACTTGATTTTAGCTCTTTAAAGTCAGATGCCTCGCCCTTGGTATTTGTTAGCCATGAAATCGTAAGCTTCCCTTTGGCAGCGGCCAGGTCACCATCTTGTTTTTTTTCTTTCAAATAGTCTTCGTAGCAGGCCTGAACCTGCTCCATATTAGAGGAAATTAGTTCTCTCACATCCGAAGTCGTTGAGGCAGAAATTAGTACCCCTACACCCATCCATATAGCTAATAACTTCATAGTTCCTCCTTAGATCTATCCTGATGGTTTATACCCTGATTTTCAATAAAAAAACCGCCCAAAGTTTTGACTTTATCTCCTATCCCATCTACATCTTGCCTATGTTAACAACTTATTACTCCATTGGGGATTACTACAAAAAGCGCCTTGGTACTAAGACGTACAAGATCCCTGTTACTGTGGTTGATGATTGCCCTAATCGTCGCGGTTTAAATGGTATGGAGACCTGTATTTTTTGTGATGAGTGGGGGTCTGCTGCCTATAAAGATAATATGCAAAAGCCACTTCACCAACAGATCGAAGAGTGCAGAGAAGCCTTTACTAAACGCTATAAAATAGATTCATTTTTAGTATACTTTCAAGCTTACACTAACAGCTTTAAAGGGGTTGAAAAACTAAGAAAAGATTTTGATTTGGCTCTTTCTTATCCTTTTGTAAAAGGGATTGTGATTGGCACAAGACCTGATTGTATTTCATCATCTACTCTAAAGCTTTGGAAAGAATATTCTGAAAAAACCTATGTGTCTGTAGAGCTTGGGGTGCAAAGTTTTTATGAAGAGCAAGTTGCATTTTTAAAAAGAGGGCACACTGCAAAAAAATCTATTGAGGCTGTTTACAAGATTAAAGAAGCGGCTCCTAAAGTTGACGTGGGTTTACATTTTATTTTTGGAATTCCCGGTGAAACAGATGAGCAAATCATCGAATCGGCTAAAATTGCATCTTCCCTTCCTATCGATAACGTAAAGGTTCACAACCTACATGTTCTAAAAAACACTGGTCTTGAGACTTTATATCGTCAGGGGGACTTTGAGCCAATTAGTCTCGAAGAATTTGCCCACAAGTGCATCCTATTTTTAGAGCACTTGTCACCTGAAATACCTGTTCATAGATTGGGAGCCCTTTCAAACCGCTGGGACGAGCTTATCGCCCCTCTTTGGAATCGCCACAAGATGTATACCCGACAGTTTATTTTAGACCGCATGAAAGAAAGGCAGAGCTACCATGGAAAGCTCTATGTGCCTTCGACCAATTACGCTATGCTTAATAGCCCCGGCGCACCAGATTTATTAAAATACTCTAGCACTACGCTTTAATTCTATTTTGTCGTTTTTTTTTATGATATTTATGGATCATTAAAAGGGGGCATATTTGGACTTACAAACTTCCCGCACAACGACTAGCTTTTTGCCTACAAAGGAACATAGCATGAATACAAACCCACTGATCCCACGTCATATTGGGCCAAGCACGCACGAAATCAAAGACATGCTAGAGTTTTTAAAAACTGATTCTTTAGATCAACTTATTGATAAATGTATCCCCACATCAATTCGCATGAAGGGACAATTAAATATCGGTGAATCCCTTACCGAATCAGAAAGTTTAGAAAAGCTACGATCCTATGCGATGAAAAATAAAGTTCATAGATCTTACATTGGGATGGGCTATAGTCCTTGTGTAGTACCTACAGTGATTCAAAGAAATATTTTAGAAAACCCAGGATGGTACACTCAGTACACTCCGTATCAACCAGAGATTGCACAGGGTCGATTAGAAGCTTTATTAAATTTTCAAACTATGATTTCAGACCTTACTGGTTTACCAATTGCAAATGCTTCTCTATTAGATGAAGGCACTGCCGCTGCAGAAGCAATGACGATGGCAAAAGCTTCGAATGGTAAAAATAAAAATTCCATTTTCGTTAGTGAACTATGTCACCCGCAAACCATTGAAGTTATTCAAACACGCGCGCTTCCCCTAAACATTAAAGTCATCGTTGGGGACCACAAAAGCTTTGTACCAAATGAAGATATCTTTGCTGCCGTACTTAGTTACCCAGCAACGGATGGAAATGTATTTGATTACAGAGACACCATCTTAAAGCTAAAACAAAAAAATGCCTTAACAATCATGGCTTGTGACATTTTATCACTTGCACTTCTAACTCCACCAGGAGAACTAGGCGCTGATATTGCTGTTGGAACAACACAACGCTTTGGTTTAGGCATGTTCTATGGTGGCCCTCACGCTGCCTACCTTGCTACTAAAGAAGATTTTAAGCGTCAAATCCCTGGACGTATTGTTGGATTAACAAAAGATGCACAAGGAAAGCCCGCTACAAGATTAGCTCTACAAACTCGCGAACAGCACATCAGACGTGACAAAGCGAGTAGTAATATTTGTACAGCCCAAGTTTTACTAGCAGTAGTAGCTAGCATGTATGCTGTTTACCATGGACCTGATGGAATCAGACAAATCGCTTTAAAGACTCACAAAAAAACATCGTGGTTAAAAAATAAATTAAAGCAAAAAAACTTTATTACTACTCCACAATTTTTTGACGGACTTACAGTTCATACTCCGCAGGCAAAAGATTTTTACCAATTGGCCCTTACTAAAAAAATAAATTTACGCTTACTTGCCGCTGACAAGATCTATTTACAGTTAGACGAAGCAACGACTATGGACGACCTGCAAGCTCTCTTGCAAGTTTTTGATAGTTCGTACAAAGCTTGTCCTACTGAAAAAGAGATTGATATTGAGCCTGTTGAAATCAGTGATGATCTACTTAGAGAGTCAAAGTACTTATCACATCCAAATTTCAATCGTTTTCACTCTGAGACTGAGTTCTTACGTTACGCCACTAGATTACAAAAGAAAGATCTATCATTAAACCACTCTATGATTCCACTAGGCTCATGTACGATGAAATTAAATGCTACTAGCGAGATGATTCCAATCTCTTGGCCTGAGTTTGCAAACTTACACCCTTTTGCTCCACTAGATCAGACCCTTGGTTACCAAGACATGTTTAAGGACTTAGAGAATTGGCTTGGAAATATCACTGGCTTTGATGCTGTATCACTGCAACCCAATGCAGGCTCACAAGGAGAGTACGCTGGCCTACTAGTAATCAGAGCTTATCATGAATCAAAGGGTGAGAGTCATAGAAATATTTGTTTGATTCCTACATCTGCCCATGGAACTAACCCAGCAAGCGCAGTGATGGCCGGCATGAAAGTCGTTCCAGTTGCTTGTGATGAGCGCGGGGATATCGATTTACAAGATTTAAAAAACAAATCCGAGATGCATGCTAAACATCTAGCTGCCCTTATGATTACCTATCCATCTACTCATGGTGTGTTTGAAGAAGAAGTGAAACAAATCACCGACATTATTCATCACTACGGAGGACAGGTTTACTTAGATGGAGCCAACATGAACGCTCAAGTTGGTTTGTGTCGCCCAGGTGATTACGGCGCAGATGTTTGCCATTTAAACCTACATAAAACTTTTAGTATTCCCCATGGCGGTGGCGGACCAGGAATGGGGCCTATTGGTGTAAAAGCACACTTAAAATCTTTTTTACCAGGATCAAAACAGGTGGCTGTAAGTGGAGATAAAACCATTGGCGCTATTTCAGCAGCTCCTTGGGGAAGTGCTTTGATCTTAAATATCTCATGGATGTATATCGCCATGATGGGTAACAGCGGTTTAAAACGAGCATCTGAAATTGCAATTTTAAATGCAAACTATATCGCTAAAAAATTAGAAAAGTTTTATCCTATATTATTTAAGGCAAAAACTGGCTTTGTAGCTCACGAGTGTATCATTGACACAAGAGTATTAAAAAAATTGGCAGATATCGAAGTCATCGACATTGCAAAACGTTTAATGGACTACGGCTATCACTCACCTACAATGTCATGGCCGGTAATAGGAACTATGATGATTGAGCCGACTGAATCAGAAAGCAAAGAAGAGTTAGACCGCTTTTGCGATGCTATGATTGGCATATACGGCGAAGCATCTGCAATCCATGAAGGAAAGTTAGATAAGACAAACAATCCTTTAAAAAATGCCCCTCACACAGCAGACGTAGTTATTTCTGATACTTGGGATCGTCCTTACTCTAGAGAGCTAGCTGCATTTCCTACGCCGTGGACTAGAGAGAATAAATTTTGGCCACAAGCTTCTCGTGTAGACGATGCATTTGGCGACAGAAATTTAGTTTGTACGTGTCCATCAATGGATAGCTATTCATCATAAAGATTTTTAAGATACTAGTCTTCCTATGAGTGGCTTAAGTCTTAGCCACTCATAGAGTTGATGAGTCATCTTTTTATCCATAAACAATGGATATGCAGCAAGCATCACAAAAGAAAATTCATATAAATTCATCATCACTGCAATCCCCAGGTGTAAAAAAACACCTATATAGATCACATACTTTTTAATTTGTGGGACCCAAATCAGTATGGGAAAGTATGTTTCCCAAAGAACTGTTATTACAGCCAGAAGGGTTAGTATAGATGGGGCATGAGCCAAAAACGAAAAGTCTATGCTGGTTATTTGTGTATTTCCTAACGCATACCATATCGCATCCCCTCTCCACCAAGTCACACCCTTAGCCTTATCTAGGCCACTGTACGCATAGATGATACACAGTTGTATTTGGATCAGACGAAACATTGTAGAGTTAAGAGCTTGCCATATTTTAGACTTCGCTTTTACGTTTACGAAGGCCATGTATAAAAACCAAAATGTAGAAACCATATCCACACCGTACACACCCATTGGGTTTCTACGTAAAAATACAATATGTAGAGCGTATAGCGCCACAGCAACTAACCAAATATGCCTATAAAACAGAGTCAACCCAATCAGAGCTACAAATAAAAAGTGCAGTGAAAAACCCAGAGTATCGTTTTTCGCCAGCATCTCTACAGGTATACTTACATATAAAAGTTCTGGCAGATCTTTTAACATTGCGAATGGTAAAATGCCACTTTCAGAAAACAAAAATGTATAATCCACCAACCTCATTCCATACAGAACAAAAACTGTGGCTAGAAAAATGATTTGAAAAAATCGAAATCTTTTTTCGTCAAATGAGTGAAACCAAAAATCTGTCCATGAATCTAAAAATTTTTGCATCCGAACATTCCTAGATCTTGTTTAATAACTTGTGATTCATCCGTTAGCGCTCGCCCTTCAAACGCTTCATCAAATGTGGTAGGCCTAACAACACGCTTTGACACATCAAAAATATCTATATCAGGATGTGTTTTACAAAAATAGGGGATAAATATTTTTTCATTCAAATACGGAAACTTCATAAATACATTCTTCAAAGTATTTCTTCTAGAGTAATTTGGGCGAAACCATGGACGATTCACATCATCTGGATAAGTCAGCGTATATTTTATTTCATCATCTGCAATAGCAGAGTAATCATAGTAAATGGCTGCCGCAGGGTCTGGCGAAAAAAATTGCCAAGCAAATGCAATATTTAATGTCCCAGCGTATGGCATAAGAACACTTCTCCACGCATATTGAAAATAAGACTGCTGATTGGGTATAATAATTACCACTAACAGATGAAAAAGAATAACAACACTAAGAATCCACTGCCACAACTTCATACTTTATATATTGAAAAGACTTTGCCCTTTTTCCAACCTAAAAAATATTACTAGACCTCTTGAGCGTGTAGATTAGCTTCTGTCTTGCGTACTAGCAATTTTAACCACTACCCTGCCACTAATTTCTCTTGTAAAAAACTTTTTAGCCATTTCAGGGATTTGATCAAAGTTTATAATCGTATGTTCAATCAATGAGAGGTTTTCTTTAGTAAGGGTTCTTGAAAGCATAGACCAAACCTCTTCTCTCATACGGCGAGGAGTGTTTGCTGAGCTAATCCCAATAATCGATGCGCCTCTAAGTATATGAGGCATAACCGTTGATTCGATTTTAGCGCTTGCAGCTAAACCAATTGAAGCTACATTACCGTATAGATTGGTTTGCGCTACCATCTTTGATAAGACCTCTCCGCCTAGTGAGTCCACTCCTCCTCCAAAACGTATGGTGTCTAGAGGTTTATTACCCAAGTGCAAGCTTGCTAGTGTGTCTACATTTTTAGCTCCTAAAGATAATAAATAGTCTCTTTTGTTTGTTTTTTCAGATTGAGCGACCACTTCATAACCCTTAAGACTAAATAGTCTGACTGCAAAAGATCCTACCCCCCCACTAGCGCCCGTTATTAAAATCGGGCCTAAATCAGGTTTTTGATCTAATTTCTCCATACGTAAAAGTGCAAGCCCAGCCGTAAAACCAGCTGTTCCAATTAACATAGCATCTAGGGTTGAAAAACTTATTGGCAGCGGTATTACATGAGCTTCATCCACATCCACATGCTCTTGATAACCACCTGCAAACGTTTCTCCCAAGCCACAGCCTGTGACTAAAACCTTATCACCTACATTATAATGATTCGAAGTAGTTTCAGACACAGTCCCCGCAACATCTATACCCGGCACTATGGGATATGATCTAAAGATCTTTCCTTTTCCCGTAACGGCCAATGCATCCTTATAATTAATACTAGAGTAGTCTGCTCGAATACGCACATGATTAGCCTCAAGTTTAGCTAGAGGAATGCTCTGAAACTGCCCTTTGTCACCATCATTAAAAAACCAATACCCCATATTGTTCATTAGCACTAACTCCTATGTCTTATTTACATTAAAACAATTCCATTGCGAAAAGAAAAGTTTTTGTTACTATGTCGCCTATGCACAATCAGGTATTAGTTTATCGTGGAAATGAAGTAGAATCGTCGCATCGCTTTAGCTATGCAATCTCAGATCAAAATGGCAACTTAACACCTGATTCTACCAACATAGAAAACTTAATTTTTCCAAGATCTGCCATTAAATTATTTCAAGTCTTGCCGTTTATTACTACAGGTGCATATCAAAAAACAAAATCTACACCTGAGCAAATTGCTATAGCTTGTGGATCACACAACGCAGAACTAAGTCACGTTACTTGTGTAAACACCTGGCTGCAAAACAACTCTTTGTCACCTAAGCATTTGGTATGCGGAGCAGGTCTTCCTCGTCTTTCAGAGGACGTCAAAACTATATACGAAAACCATATTGAGCTTGATCCATCCTACAATAATTGTAGTGGCAAGCATACGGCAATGTTACTAACGGCAAAACACATGGGATGGGATACGGTAACCTACCATCATCATGACCATCCTCTACAAAAATTATTACTAGATACCATAGAGAAACTTTGCGGACATAAACTAGATACTAAACGTTGTGGAATCGATGGCTGCGCACTCCCCAACTATATGATGTCACTAAAAGATTTAGCTGTATCAGCAGCAAAGTTTTCTAAGCATGCTAATACAAACGCTTCTGATTTAGATAAGGCCTGCAAGCTTGTATTAGATTCTGTCGCGGCTCATCCGCACATGATCGCAGGAAAAGATCGACTTTGTACGGACCTAGCTAAGATTACTAATGGTAGAATCATAGCAAAGGTAGGAGCTGAGGGAGTTTATATAGCTATCATCAAAGATAAAAATATTGGACTCGCTTTAAAGGTAGAAGATGGTTCTTTTAGAGCTGTTGAAGTCGCTTTAGCTCATTTACTAAAAAGTAAGTCTTTTCTAACAGAAGAAGAAGTAAAAAAATTATCCCACTGGCTACAAATCCCTATATTAAATACTCTACAAAATCAGGTAGGGAAAGTTAGTGCAATTATCTAAGC
>JAGRAL010000016.1 GCA_020434605.1 Bdellovibrionales bacterium | reverse complement strand
GCGCATTTGTAAGTGTTTTTGCAAATGCCTCTTTTCTATTTTTTTTACTGTTGCTAAGGCATCACTACCCTGCATAGAAGTCGCGTAGGATAATAATCTAATAATAGATTCAGGTGCCTCCCCTACTACACTTATAACTTTTTCTTTGTCCTCATTATTAAATTCATAGCTACTAACAAAAGGACCGCTCACCTGTTTTTTGTTTGTTAAATATTTTGTCTTTCCCGCTTCTGTTAAAACCAACTCTGCCGGTCTTAAAGAGTCTATTAAATCTTTTTTATCCTCATCCGATGTAGATAAAAAGTAAAAGGCTTCACCGGTTGTGGCTTCAAAAAATGCAATGGTATTATCATCATAAGAAACTAAGTAGTTAGCCTTACCACTTTCTATTTCGTTAGGATCGTAAACCATGCCAGGACTTAGTATTCTTGTAACGCCTCTTTTTACAATGCCTTTAGCTGATTTTGGATCTTCTAATTGATCGCAAATGGCTACCTTAAAACCAGCCGTTAATAACTTATTGATTGGTCCAGCTATAGAATGATGAGGTACACCACACATCTTGGTCGCATCTTCGCTCTTTCTGTTTCGTACAGTGAGCGCGATTCCAAGGATGGGAGCAGCAATAATAGCATCTTGATCGAAGAGCTCATAAAAATCGCCCATACGAAATAACAAGATTTTATCTGGATGCAGATTCTTTTGCTGCCAAAATTGTTCCATCATCGGAGAGAGTTTCTTTTTCATATATATGGGCTATGGAATTTTTATGTTTCAGTCAAGCGTGACGCACATAGACACTGGCAAATAAAATCCGTGAAACCTAGACCAGGTTTGTGCTGACATAAATACATGCTCATTACATTTTTATTACAAACAACGTTGATATTCGCGGGCGACATTAAAGAACAAAAGTACGAGACTATGCTAGCCTCACTACGGCAAGGTGAGATTGTTACCTGTATAGATGACTGCAAAAAGGATTACGCCCTCTTCTTACACGCATTAGATCAATATTATGAAATTGATAAACCCTCACAGCCTATAAATGCACCACTTTATCCTGACTCAGGCTTACTCTTATCTTATTACATGATTGTTAAGGATCACTTTCCTAACCTAACTATTCCTCAAAAACTATATGATAGCTTTCAGCGTGAGTTCACAGGAGATAGCAATAGCCTTCATCCTGTAATTAAAAAGCTGTCTGAGTCTGACCCATTTTTTATGCAATACATCCGTTGGGTTAGCGAAGATAATCTTTCACAAAAAGACTTTGACGTTCAAAGCATCAGATCCTTGGTTAGTGGCGCCAGAAAAATCAATTTATTTAAACAAGGAAAGTACACAAACGGCATCCAAATTTATAAGTTTTGCCGCAGTCAAAGAATCTACCCGTGCCGACTGATTGTTAGAGATAAAGATGGTAATTTTGCTAGAACTGCAAGTGGTAAAATATGGTCCATACCGTCTCTAGCCCTTGCTGCTAACAGAAAGCCTTATTATCAAATCAGCGGCAATACTCCTTCTGGTATTTACACAATTGATAGTGTAATGCCGACAGCTGATCAAACTAGGTCTTTTGGACTTTACAGACGTTTGATTTTAAATTTTATTCCAAAGGCACTTAACGAGCAAAATCATTTATATCTATTACCGAATTCACATCAACAACAGACATGGTGGAGAGAGGCGGTCACGGCCAGAGACGTGGGCAGAGATCTTTTACGAATTCACGGCACAGGAAAAATTGTAACAAAACCTAGTGATCCTTATTATACGTTTGCGCCAACACAGGGTTGTATTAATACACGAGAGAACACTTACGGAAATGTAACTTTTAATGATCAAAGATTGTTATTAGATGCCAGCATGATTATGTTAAAGCTACCAACCCAATACGCTAACGAAACAAAAATCAACGGCTTATTATATGTGATCAATGTCGACAATAAAGAAGCTGCTGTTAGCACTAGCGATCTTGAAGCTTGGGGATTAAAATAAAGACGTAGCAGTCTTAGGAATTTTAGTCCTATTAATCTTAGGATTAGATCTTTCTACCTGGTAAGTATCTTCACTTTCTTGCTCTAGAATTAAAGA
>JAGRAL010000015.1 GCA_020434605.1 Bdellovibrionales bacterium | reverse complement strand
TCAGTTTCTTTAAATGTTGGAAAGTGTATATCTGGCTTACTGATATCTCTTAGTCTGCTAGAAACTGATTGTTTGTGAGTTTCTTTTCTTGCTGTCTTGATCACTTGCATCTGAGCATCCGCCTCAGCAACTAATTGTTGGTACGTATGTTGCGAACCAATCATGACCGATGCAACAGAAGCTCCTAAAGGTAATGACATAATTCTATCACCTCTAAGCTTTGCCTCTCTTGATGTAGTATACGCCTTGATAAATTTTCTAAATTCAGAAGGGTTGTTCTTTACTTCTTTTTGCTGGTAATCAGCTAAACCTTGCCAAAGCTTTGAGTCTAGTACGAACTTTTCTACTTCGCTATACTTTCTAAGCTCCTTGTACGATGCTAGAGAACTTAACTGATCTAAAAAAGTTTGATACTGCATAAATGCATCAGTTAACAAGCCTGATAGTTCAGGGCTATTTTTAAATGCTTCGTAAATTCTAGCTTCAATAGCAGCGGTTATCTTTGGATTCACTCCTTGTAAAATAAAAAAGTACTCATCCCCACCCTGCATACGGAAAGCGATATCACTATTTCCTTTTCTATCAATTCTAAGGTTTTCAGAAATAATACGTAAAATCATAGATATATACTTATCACCTAGTTTATGACCACCCGGCAGATAGTTTACTAAGTTCAGTACATCGATATCTAAAAACATCATTGCACTGTCATCTTTAGATCTAGCCGATTTCACTAAGCCATTTAATATCTCAGTAACAATGGCACTATCCGCCCTGATAAAACCAGTATGAATATCGACAGGTACGGTTCGCCTTGGAACCCATCTACCAACACTATACTGCCCGTCATCTATCTTGATAACACTAAGTGACTCTGGTTGAAAAAGTTTTTGGTACATTAAAAACTCTTCACGGCTACTAACACCAAGATCTTCTAAAACTTCAAGTTTTAATACGCGACTGACAGCACCTGAATCAATAAAATCAATAGGACTTTCAGTATAAAATCTAAGCTGAGTTACAGAGTTCAGGCGTAAATATGGATGAGCATCCGCCACACCATGTGAGCTGGCATCTGTATTTCTTAAATGGTTGAATGTCTTTTCGTACAACTCAGGAGAATCAAAGAGCTGTTCGCAAACAAGCTTAGACGTAGGGCCGCCTTGAGTGGCTTGACTTGATCCCATAAAAACATGCCATATTATAAAAAACGTACTAAAAAGCATATGTCCCTTAGGCTTGAAAACGCCCCTAATTATACTGTAAATATGTGGTTTTAGCGACTCGCTCTGACCTAAGTTATAATTTTTTCTAGACTGTCTAAATGATTGATAGCAATGGGTGAATATAGTGATGCTTTTAGCTCTTAAACTCACTATAATATATCTTATGCAGGCCCTTATTCTCTACACCCTACTATCTGTGATAGTTTCGTTTATTTGCTCAATATTAGAAGCAGTAATGCTGTCTATCACAGCCAGTGAGATTGGGGTCCTTAAAAAAAATGGAAATAAGACTGCCTACCTATTAGAATCACTTAAAGAAAACATCAACCGCCCCTTAGCCTCAATTTTAGCAGTCAATACTGCATCAAACATGCTTGGTGCAGCAGCAGTCAGCTGGCAAGTCACAAAACTTTTTGGAAGCGAAGCACTTGGAATCGCATCTGGTGTTTTAACTCTTTTGATTTTACTATTTTCCGAGATTTTACCTAAAACCATTGGTGAAAGATTTCGCATTTACATAGCCCCTTTTGGAGCACCACTCATACGTATCTTAATGGTTATCAGTTATCCGGTTGTTATTCTTTCTGAAAAAATAGCAAGCTTAGTACCAATGCCAAAGGAAGATAAATCTAAGGCAAAAGAAGAGTTAATTGTCTCAGCCGAGATCCACGAAACCTCAGGCTCACTACATGAAAAAGAAAGTCTGGTAATCAAAAACTTATTAAACTTAGATAAAATGACCGTAGCAGATGTTATGACTCCAAGATCAAATGTCTATGGCTATCAAAAAGATCGACAGGTTCAGGATATTTTAAAAAATGATAAAAACATAAGATACTCCAGATTACCTATCTACGGTGAAGACTTGGATGATATTTTAGGTGTTGTACACCGCTATAGACTTATCGAAGCGCAGTGGCGAGGTGAAGAGCAAATGCTAATTAGCGAGCTTAGTTCACCGGTATACTTTGTCTCTCAAAGTATCTCCGTAGCCAATGCCCTAGATCAGTTTATTAAAACCAAACAACATCTTTTTGTAGTTATAGATAGTTACGGCTCAACAGCTGGAATTATTTCTTTAGAGGATGCCATTGAAACTCTACTAGGACAGGAAATCACTGATGAATACGATAAAGAAGATGGTTACGGGAATAGGATTAAGATACTCTCTAAAGAGGACAAATCATTCTTGTTAATAAAAAATAGAAAAGGACCGGGAGAAAACCTGTGATCTTATTATATACCACTTTTCCCAACGAAAAAGTAGCAAGAGAAATTTGCTCGCAACTAGTTAATAAAGATCTCGTAAAATGTGTTAATATTATTAATAACGGATTTTCTATCTACAAATGGGAGGGAAAATTCGCAGAAGAGGCTGAAGTTTATGCCTATTTAAAAACTACAGCCGAAAAGTTTGCAGAGACAGAAGATTTTATCAA
>JAGRAL010000014.1 GCA_020434605.1 Bdellovibrionales bacterium | reverse complement strand
TACTTCAATTATTTAATACTATCAGACTATGGAATCTATCGGAATGCGTCAATCGCTTTTTTAGCCCTTATTACGGGGAAATAGCCATAAACTAGTCCACTAAAACTGAGATAGAAACCACCGAAATATTATCATCACCGCCTGCCTTTTTAGCAGCTTCAATCATGACTTCAGGCCAGTCTTTTACTGGGTATTTATTGCATAGCTCCGTCATAGCATCATGTGTAACTAAGCCATGCAAGCCATCTGAGCAAATAAGGAAGGACTCAGAGGAGTCGATGTCCCTTGAAATCACATCGCACTTCACTTGTTTTTCATAGCCTACACTACGTGTAATAATATTTTTCCCGTCATATGTTTCAATATCTTCATCCTTAATGATGCCGCTTTTTAATTGCTCGTTCATTAACGAGTGATCTTCTGTTAATAGCCACAGCTGTTCATCACGAAACATATAAAACCTAGAGTCCCCAACATTTCCGACAAATAATTGCGGACCTTTTAATAAAGCCAGGACCAAAGTCGTACCCATCCCACGCAATTTTTGATTTTCTTGGCTCTCTTCAAAGACTCTTGAACTGGCTTTTTCGTACATTTGCTCGATCACTTCTTTAGGGTCAACCACCGAGCCCATAAGGAGTACTTTTCGAATTTCCTCTAGTGCTAATTTTGAAGCGACTTCACCGCCCTTGTGTCCACCCATACCATCAGCCACTGCGAATAACCCCAGAGCAGGATCCACAAGAATAGCGTCCTGATTGTTCTTTCTTTTACAACCAATATCAGTACTTCCAAAAGCTTCTATTCGCATATATTTATACTAGTGAATTTAGCACGACTTAGCACTAAGTTTTTATTCTCGTCTTTAGAGAAATCACCATTCTCCCGATAGTGTAGTTAGCTATGAAAAAATCGTACCAACAAAAGTCCTGGTTTATTGTAGGCTCTCTGCTTCTACATACGATTTTGTTTGGTCTTTTTTGGACAAGCGAACTTTTCCTTCAACCAACATTGCCACAAGATGAATATATCGAAGTAACCTTTACAGATAGCAAGCAACCATTGCAGCAGATCGTTCAACAGGATGAAAAGTCCGTAAATGAGGTTGAGCCTGAGAACGCAAAGTTTTTAAGTGCTAAAAATCAAAAAATAAATAAAGAAACGCAAGCAAAACAATCTGGGGATTTTAATAACCAGATTGGACAAAAAACAAAAATCGCAAAACAAGCTCAGTCCAAAAAAACCAAAAAGCTACCTACTTTACAAGATCTATCACCTGACTCGGATTGGTATGTTGAAAAAGATGTGGAAGAACCTAGGCAACAAGAAGTGCAAGCAGGAAATGGACCTGCAAGAAGTAATGACTACTTGAAAGATGTTAAAAGTGGTGCGCAAACTTTATTGAATGCAAGAGAGTTTGTTTATTACTCTTATTATAACCGTATTCGTAATCAGCTACAACAATACTGGGAGCCTTCTATTAAAGTTAAATTTTTAAAGTTAGTTAAAAGCGGTAGAAATATTGCTTCAAGCGGAGATAAATTAACAAAGGTTTTAATTACACTAAACAACCAAGGCACTTTGATCAAAGTACAAGTTGTTGAAGAAAGTGGTGTGCGTGACTTAGATGATGCAGCTATAGAAGCATTTCAGCAAGCGGCTCCATTTCCTAACCCTCCAAAGGGCATTGTTGAGCAAGACGGAACAATAAAAATTCGTTGGGATTTTGTAGTTGAAGCATAATTTTGCCTGACAAAACTAACAAACAACCATACATCTATTGAGTCATGACAATTACCAAAAAGGTTCCTAAAAAATACCAACCAAAAGGCTTTGAGATTCTTTACGAAGACAGAGATTTAATTATTGGCAATAAAGCTCCTGGGTTTTTGACAGTGGCAGCAAAATGGAATCAAGACCGAACCATTCACAGTGCCCTTAACCACTACATAAGAAAAGGGAGTAGTAGATCTAAAAGTTCTGTATATGTAGTACATAGGTTGGATCAAGCTACAACTGGTGTTTTAGTTTTTGCTAAGACAGAAGACGCTCAAAAAATTTTAAAGGACAATTGGAAATCAACCACTAAAACATATTACACAATTGTGCATGGAAAATTAAAGCAACAAAGCGGCAAAATATCTACTTACCTTAATGAAGACGATGACTACTTTGTTCATTCTAGCAATGATAGTTCTGGAAAGTTGGCCGTTACCGAGTATGAAGTTATAAAAGAGACAGATAAATATAGTTTAGTAAAAGTAAACTTGGTAACGGGTAAGAAAAATCAAATTCGTGTCCATATGGCTGAACTTGGAACTCCTATAGTTGGTGATACAAAATACGGGAAAAAACTAGATACGTTTAAAAACTTATGCCTACACTCTCATTCGCTAGAGCTGACTCATCCATTTACTAAAAAGAGGCTACGAATAGAGGCCCCTATACCTACTTACTTTAAATCCTTAATTACATTTTAGCGGTGCTATACTATTTTTGAGCGCAGTAATTTAAATTCAAGAGGCCATACTTTTGAAACCTGCAGGCTTACAAAATCATCAGGCCGATACGTTGATCCTGTCTTATTTACTACTCTTAATAATTTTCCATCGAAACTTAGAATTAGTGAGTCGTCCGCCATCACTTCGATAACTTTGACTTTAACAACTTCACCTATCTGCATTAGCTGATGATATCAACGGCCTGTGGAGTTTGTCTTTCAAAAGTAGCTGGAGCATCGCTAGATTCTTCTGTGCTACGTGTGATGGTAGTAGCTGCTGAGTCTTTAATGCTTGCACTACGAAACTTATCCCCTAGGCCTTTTAACTCTTCATAGTGATTTTGGCTAAACACTTCACTAAGATCTCTCTCTGGTGCTTTTGCCCATGATGGTAGTTCGTCTTCAGAAAACATTAGACGATCCTTATTTACTTTACATATAAATTCAATTTCTGGAATCGATAAATCAATAACTTCAGCAATCTGCGCAGGCGTTTG
>JAGRAL010000013.1 GCA_020434605.1 Bdellovibrionales bacterium | reverse complement strand
ATAAAAGTTAACAGCAGATTCGCTAATCTGTTTTACAGACTCAAACTCACCGACAGTTCTAAAGACCATGTCTTTACCCATTTGCTCTCTGGTTACAGATCCGGCAGGAATATTTTGTCCTGCTGCTGCCAATCTGTCAGACACTCCCGCAACTGATAAATTAAACCTTGCAAGCTTTTCTCTGTCTAACTCGACATGGATTTCTCTTTTACGACCACCTAGTATATCAACAAGACCCACTTGATTTACTTGTTCTAGCTTAGGTCGTATCACCTCATCGGCAAGATCAAATAATTCACCAGGCTTTAAATCCATTGTTAATGCCATGATCACAATCGGCTGATCTGCAGGATCAAGGCGTTTGATAGTAGATTCTTTTACGTCATCAGGCAGCTCCACCCTTGCACTAGAAACCTTATCTCTTACTTGCTGTTCAGCATATTTAATATCTGTTTCTAACGTAAATTCAGCAACAACAATAGATACACCTTCTTGGTTCACTGAACGAACTACTTTAATCCCACTGATAGTACCTATTTCTTCTTCAATTGGCTTTGAAACTAGAGTCTCAATTTCTTTAGGCCCAGCACCTGGGTATGGTGTCACTACTCTTACAACAGGAAAGGTTACATCAGGAAATAAATCCACTGGCAATTTCTTAAAAGAAAATAATCCTAGCACTATTAAAAGTAGAAGCACACAGGTCATGAATACGGGACGTTTTATTGATAATTCGGATAAATTCATAATGCCTCCACAAATACTTTAATTTGATTATGTGCCCGTATTAAATTTAACTGCGATTGTATTCGTAAAACTTGTGACGAAGCGAGATCTTGCTCATTTGTAATTGCTTGAAAGGTAGTGGTTCTTCCACTTCTGTGACGACGTCTTTCTCTTTCAACTAGTTTCGTGCGAAGCTTTTCTAAATTTACTGCTTTTTCAAAGCGTGCCTGCGCCTCTTTTCGCATTCTAACTAAATCATCCCAAGTACGCTCTTCTTCAAAGCTAGCTTGCTCATAAGCAAGTTTACTAGATGCAATTTTTGACTCACTTCCTCTTTTTAAACGATTCATTAGTCCAAAATCCAGTGGCACCGAAAACTTTACTCCTACAGTCCATGTAGGTTGTTCGAAATCCTCTATTTCTTTATAGCTATCACGCTCTTTTACATCTCTTGCATTTGAGCTGTATGAAGCTTGCAAATCTAATTGAGGCCTCAGTGAAGATCTCATAGAAACAGTTTTAGCTTCTTCTGCTTTTGCCTGCGCTCTTAAAGCTTCAAAGTCTTCTCTATAATGCTTTGTTTGTTTTAACGCTTTCAACTGATCAGCCCATTCTTTTTCTGGAAGTGGTTGCAATTCAATATCACCTTCTCCCGCTGTCTCGGCTTTTCCTAAAAGAGTGTAGAACTGATGCCTAGTTTGGCTCAATAAATCTTTTGATTGCTGTAACTCTAAGTCTCTTGCCTGTAAGGCTGCTTGCGTTTGCAACGATTCTACATCATCCACTAAATTTAGTTTTTGACGACCCGCCATCCACTTACTTAATTTTTCGGCACTATCCACATTGTCTTGTTGCAACTTAACAATTTGTTGCAGAGAAGCTAAATACCAATATGTATTTTCTGCTTGAATCATCAAATTTCTATACTTGAATTTTGCCGCCATCAACTCGGCACGGATAGCTGCTTTTACCGCTTTGTTTTCAGCTCTAGCCATTTCTCCAAAACCATTTTTCCACAAACTTTGATTTAACTTTAAACTAATACGACTATCGGTGTACTTTTCCTCAGGCAGTGCTGTTGCATCAGAAAAATCATAGTTAGTACGGTCCATAGATAAATCTGCACTTAAACCAAATAAGGTTTCTTTTTTAACACCTAATAATATGCTGTCGGCTACTGACTTAGTACCCTGAAAACTTGGATTCGATGTTGGCTTCTCATCATAAGAATGATTCCATGCCGCATAACCAACGGGGGCAATGACCAAGTCTGCTTCATCCACTCTCTTTTCTAAAGAGACTACATTTAAGTACGTCGATTGTACTTCGGGACTATTTTTTTTAACCTGCTCTAAATACTCAGTCAGGGTGAATTTATCAGACGCCATAGCTGTAGCAGAAACAAAAGCTATATTAAGAAAAAAAAGTTTTATCATTTTTCACCCACCATACCGTTTAAAATAGTTCTAACTTGAAAGTGCACGAAATCTTGAATTTTTTCTTTATCGTTGATGTTAAAATTATGGTGCCTTTCATGAATGGCACAAGTTCTAAATAGATTTGTAGCTGAACCCATCACCATCATAGTTGCAAAAAATGGCTCAACATCTTGCCTTAGTATACCTACATCTCTTGCTGTTGCAAAAAAGTTAATAATACGATGATGAACATGCAAAAAAAGTTCATCGAAAACTTCTGGCTGACTTTTTGCTATATAATTCAACCTCTCGTGAATGATTTGTACAGCCTCAATATCTTTTCCTGCCGCTGCATAAAATTCTTTTAAAAATATCTCTAATCGAACACGAAACTCTTCAACACTGGAAGGAGTATCTAATATTTTAACTGCCGTATGTAAGCCATTTTGTACAAACTCTTTTACTATAGCTATCAATAGTCCCTCTTTAGTACCGTAGTGATAGTTAACAGCGCTTACGTTAAAGCCCCCTGCATCTGTAATGTCTCTGATTGAGGTTGCCACAAAGCCTTTTTCTGCGAACAAGGTTTTTGCCGTCTTTCGAATTAGTTCCGGTGTATCCACTGCCATATAACCTCCTACTATTTATTGAGTATAAATCATTTGTTCTTTTATATCAAACAGATGTTTTATTAAAACAAATATTTGATTCATTTTAAGGCATATCTAGACCAAATACTTCGATATTTTGTTTGTACCCATTTGATATCACTATGCTTTTTGTGTTTTGTAATTTATCCGGCTTTTGTCTAATAATCTGGCCAAACCCTTGAATTCGCAACTCAAAACCCGATAGGAGCCTGTGAATTCAATCCTGATGATTTTTAGCTTATTTCTGCCTTTTGCCAGCGCTCTGACTGAGTCAACTGTTTATGTAAGGCCCATTCAAACAGTCACATTATATACTCAGCCCGGATGGGAATATAGCAACTACCATAAAGCTGACTTAGACAAAACTTTGCCAGCTAATGTTAGCCCCGCTGGATGGCCTAACAGCACAGATAACCTAAAAGTGATCGATACCAAAAAAGTAAGTGGTCAAACATATTATAAAGTTCAATTTCAAAATAATAGTGGAGAGACTGCAGTTGGTTGGCTCAACTCTAACCTTACTTTGCAAGGAAGTAGTATAAAACCTAACTGCCCTACAAAACCAAAAACTTCTATTTACGCTGATTTGGTATCATCAATAAGTGATGTAGCTCAAAAAAACATAGCAATGTCTTATTCGCCACCACCGCTAACAGCGGCCTTTGAAGCAGACGGCGCCAATAAAAACTGTCATAAGTACATCCAGCCCGACGGAACCTATGGTCCAAGCGGTATGCTTTTAGCTAAAGAATTAAATGGCAATGGAAAAGCAAGTTTATCAGACCACGGAGATAAAATACCAGATGTGTTTTTAAATCCAGAGTTTAATGATTTTAAAAACCTTTGTCCTAATTTTGAAAATTTTCATAATGCACAAAAAATTGGATTTTGGGTTTGGATATTTACGGCCCTGGCGTGGGATGAAGGAAAATGTATTTCAAATGTTACTGCCGAAGGTACAAATACTTTAGCTGTCAGTGATTTTCAATTACCCGAAGCATGGGACCCTCATAGAAAATACCGAGGACCAGGTTGTGACGCTAAAGAATCTCGTATGCAGGCGAGAACATTAATGGGTACACCAAACGGAAATAGATTGATGGCAAATCCAAAAAATGCCATCCCATGTGCGGTACAAATCATGGCAGGTGTAGTTTGCGGTTGGTATGGCCCAGATAGTTCAGGAACACGTTGCAACCAAGAAAAAAGAGCTTATACTTTTTTTGATAGCAGCCAAAGCTATTGGCAAAAAATTAGAGCTAATGACAGTAAGTTAAAAGATATGATTCAGCAGTTCCCAGACTGCAAAAAGAGGTAATATGTTTACTCTACTTTTACATTTTGCATTTGCATACTCTCTTCCAAATATTCAAGAGGGCTATTATGAATTATTAAAGGGTGACCAAGAATGCAGTTCTGGAAATGTTCGCTGGATTAAAACTGAAAAAGAACAAATCTTAGTTATCAGTGAAACTTACTACTTCAACTTTAGCAATTCTAAAAAAGTAGTATCAAAAAGCGAAGATTCACTTTGTACAAACACGACTTACACTCGAAAAAACTCAAGCGAGATCAACGTAAAGATCGAGGAAAAATGTAAAAATGAAGCTATAAAAATAAGACTGCTAACTTTAAATTATGATGATCCAAGACATCTATTATATTCTGGCTCAGTAAGCTCTAAAAATAAAATTTTAAAATCTGCACAATGCGAGTGGAAGAAAAAATAAAGAGTTTGGAGCCAGCGGTATAAAGACAGAACTAAGTCTAGTCAAAAGAGATTTTACTTTAGAGACACTCTCTTGTTCAGTAGCTTTAAGAACAAATATACTTTACACTATACAAATGAAATGGACGCTCCTTATTGTCTTTTTTATATATAGCCAAGACTCCTTGGGGCACATTGTAGGTTCTCAAAAATGGTGCTTAGTTTTTTCTCCACTTCACCAAGAATGCACTTTTAATACTGAATCCGAATGCAATAAAAACCTAAACACTGTAGCACAATTAGCAAATAAAAGAGAGTTGTCCTCATCTACAAAGAATTATGAAAAGTACTGCGCTCCACGCCAGTCAAATAGGTCAAGATCTTTCTTAGATCCTGCCATTTGACTATACTACCCCGCCTTACTCACTAAATTCATATCTTTCTAACTTGTCTACTCTCATTTTGTATGAAGCAGCTCCGTATATATTTTTAGTGGTTTCAATTTTCAAAATTCCTTCAAACCATGATGGGTTTGAAATCTCATCAAAAGGAATTGCCTTAACTAAATTCGCATACACAATTAAATTAGGAGGCGGCGGAGGAACGTGAACACAAGCTTGAGGATCTGGAACAATTAAAAACTCTTTAAGGGCTGCATAGTTATCTGAGAGTGGGACTATGAAACCGGGTAAGCGCACTTTAGTATTGTTTAGTTTTTTTAGCTCATCCGGAGCTTTACCCGTTTTGTAGTCTAATTTGTAAAGATCTTCCTACTTTATCTCCGTGATTTGCATTGCCTCATTTTTTGTAGTCTCAGTCGACTGGATATTTAGGGCTCTACTCGGTTGATAGTGGAATGCTAAGTGTCATGAGATAAACAAAAAGGATCCATCAAATCCAAGAACTTTTTAGAATTTTAGTTACGAAGCTGAAATTTTAGAAAGGAGTACTTGATGGATCCCAATTGGAAATCTACTGCTAAATTCATACTTTTACCAGAACTGAATCTCTTAACCCACTGGCAGCAAGATAAGTTTAGAACTCATTATAAATGCTTTAAACAGACTCTATTCGAAGTTTGCCCCAAATGCGCCACTGTAAGTACCTCAGTTCATGATCGCAGGTGGGTTAAGGTGCAAGATCACCCACTTCGAGGCTCAGGGATGTATCTACATATTCTAAAACGAAGGTTTAGGTGCCCTAGCTGTAAGAAAGTTTTCACTGAGCCCGTCTCAGGGATTCGTAAAGGCTTTAAAACCACCGAAAGATACCGGCGAGGATTAAAGTGGGCCTGCGAAAACTTTCGTGATCTCAAACGAGCACAAAGAGCATATGGATGCTCAGCTTGGCTTTGCAATAAAGTCTTTTATGAGCAACTAGAAATCAAACAACGAGAGAGAAAAAATGACTGTTGGGGAACAAGACTGGGGATTGATGAACATACATGGAGAAAAAGAAACAACGGTGTAAGATGTACTGAGTTTGCATCTCTGATTGTGGATTATGATCGTAAGCGTGTGGCAGAGGTTGTAAATGGAAAAACAGTTTCTGATTTAAAGGCAGCTCTAGATTATATTCCAGGTCGTGAGAGAGTAAAAGAAGTAACAATTGATATGTGTGATCCATTTAAGAAGTTCATAAAAGAATTTTTTCCTAACGCTAAAATCACCGCAGATAAGTTTCATGTTCTTAGACTTACAAATCCAATGATCAATAAAGCAAGAACAGAAATCACTGGCGATAAAAGATCCAATCCTGTTAGAAAACTGCTTCTACGAAGTCGTCATAGGTTAAAGTATTTTGAAAGATCAGCGCTGGATCAATGGTTGAATCATCATCCAAAGATGAGGGAGATTTATTGGTTTAAAGAAATGCTCTACAAGTTTTATCGCACAAAGGGATTTAAGAGAGCCTCTAGGGCTTTAACAAAACTTACGGACTTGATGGCATTATCAAGTTTGAATGAAATAAAAAAATTAAGGAAAACACTCATGAAATGGCGAAATGAGATACTACATTATTTTAACTCAGGATTGACGAATGCAAGAACTGAAGGTTACAACCGGGTTGCAAAGGGTGAACAATACTCATCTTTTGGAGTTAGAAGCTTTAATAACTACAGACTTCGACTGCTAAACATTTGAAAAGTTTGAAGATTTGATGGAGTTCCACCATCGACCGTGTAGAACCGTAGAACCGTAGAACCCCACTTAGGTCCTATTCGTAACGAGAAACAAAAAAACCACCTTACGGTGGTTGATTTGTTGGTAGTGAGGGGCGGGCTTGAACCGCCGACCTACGGATTATGATTCCGTTGCTCTAACCAGCTGAGCTACCCCACCACAAGTGACTTAAGGATGTAACTTTTAGGTCTACTAATGTCAATCCTCCCTCTTGTTTCTCTGTGAAAAGCTCCTATCCGGTCCCAGCGAAGCTTTGCGTTAAATTGAGGCTTTAGTAGCCGTAAAATAGGGCAAAAACAGGTGATTTGCTCTAATTGTAGGAATATTTCAGCTTCTCCCTGCCCGCTTGATTGACAGCTATGTCATTTCTACATGGAATAGATGTATCTAAAAAATAGCTCATGGACGAGTCAATGATCAAGGGAGATTAATATGAAGAAGTGGTATGCTTTCGTTTTACTGGTATTCTTAGCGGCCTGTGCAGAAAACAAAAATATTTCTAATCAACTACAGGGACAAAAATCACTACTTGCACCCAATGAAATTCGCATCATCGATGAAAAAGGAAACCCAGTAACTGGAGCTACAGTACAAGTTGGCTACACGGCTGAAGCATTTCCAAATAACGTACTTACAACCGACCAAAATGGGATCATGACAATCCCAAATGAATGGAAAAATGAAGAGCCTGTTACAATTATCGCTGATAACTTTATTAGAGCCACATATCTTCATCAAAAACCAGAAGCAAATGTTTTTGTGGTCCATACTTACAGAGAGCAACCGACACAAGAATTAAAAGGAATCACAACTGGCTTTGGCGAACTAAAGAGAGATGATAAGATTGATTTTGGTTTAGTTTTGCCATTGATGTCTAAGACAACTCTTTTTCAATTTGATATGGGATTATTTATTAGTCCGGATTCTGACATTATTGAAATTATGGGCAGAAAGATGAGTGTACCTAGCAACGTAAGTCTTCCAGACCAAACTGAGAGATATTTATTTTTTAACATTCGATTTAACAAACCTCAGTATCGCACTTACTTTCATGAAGCTGGTGAGTACGAACTAATAGCTGCACATGGACAGTTCCCATTTAAAAAAATGATCGGTGAATTTGAAAGCGGCAAAGGTTTTACTGAAGTTGTAAATTTATTTGATTTTCTAGAAGGTGGCCTGCACTTAGCTACAGCACCGGGAAGTAGCGATTTAGTGATCAATGATTTTAAATTACAAGGAAAACAAACTGTAAAAGCGCCACAAATTCCTGAGGGATTTTCTTACTTTGCTTCAAGCTTACAAACGCAAAACAACTTAATGTATCCAGCTGATGTAAAAAGACTTTTATCAAACGAGTCTATCTCATTAAAGATGAGTCCATTAAGTACAGAAAATATGCTGCTAGCTGCTGTTGCTAAAGAAGAAAAACTAGAGGGTGGAGCCACTAGGTTAAATCCATCCATGAGTATTGCAATCTTGCCATTTGTTTCAGGCGTTACACAAACCTACCTTCCACTTGTAGCAGAGCCAAAAGTAAATGGAGAAAATATTGTGGTTACAGCACCAAAAGCAGATTCATTCAATCAATTAGGCACTTACCTTTCTCTACAAGATGTAAAAATAGAAAGACTTGAAACAGAGTATGTAGAAAGAGTAACGAAGAAATGGGAAATCTACTCTGCTAACTGGGAGAATGAAATTCGCTTACCAAAAGTAGGAAGTGATGTAGAAATCATCAATAACTTACGTTGGGAATCTATTTTCTTAGCAACTAAGGCCAGCTCAGTGATTGCTACTGGACCTGAAATGTTTGACGTGGCAGAATATATAACTAGAAATGCTACGAATTTATAGTTTAGTTTTTTTACTTTTAACATCTTGCGCTCTTTTTGAAAAAGAGGAGCGCGTAGTTATCGATGGCCTAGAAAAACCTCCCTATCAAAGATTGTATAACACTGAATTTGAAAAAGTTTGGAGAGCCGTTCAAATATCGTTATCAAACTACCCTATTGCTGTTAATAATATGGATGCTGGAGTTCTAGAAACTGATTACATTAAATCAAACCAAGGTTGGTTAGCTCCTGAACAACATGCAGTTCCACCAGGCGGCAGAAAGTATAAGATCAATGTACAAGTTGCTAGAGGAGTCACTCCTGACTCTAGCGATCAGGTCGTTAGAGTACGTGTAACAAAAAAAGTAGTTGTACAAAGAGACTTTTTTTCTGATCTGACCGATCTTGAGTCAGACGGTTTAGAAGAACATGTGATTTTATATCGCATTCAGCGCGAAGTAGATATCGACAGAGGCTTAGAAAAAGCTTACCAAAGAATGAAAAGAAATTAATTTTTAACGTTTAAAAAAGCCATCCACTTTTTTCTTTGAATGGATATCGGCTCGTCATTTACAAAACTAGGACCAGAAGGATAATTTTGCTTTAAAAATGAAAAGGCATATGGTTGTAGCGTTTCATCTTCTGTTTTTACAATTTGCAGAAGTCTCGATTCCCATAGTTTTTTGTGGGTTTCAACAGACGGTAAAAAGCTAACAATAGCATCTAAAATATGTTTTCTAATCCATAACCCTTGTTGCTTTCTAAAGTTTCTCTTTGCATAGAGTTCGTCCCACAAGGCATCGATACTAGCAGTGTCTTGTAGTTTTTTAAGATTCTTAATAGCAGTTGTTCTAACAACCAAAGCAACATCATCAATTGCAGCACGATTCCAACCTAGCGACTCTTTTGGAAACAAGCTCACACTCGCCTTTAAGGCCACATCACGCAAAAACCACTCATTAGATCGTAGAGCTTTCTCAAATACTTTCTTATCTGGTTTTACTTTAGTAAGAGTAGCAAATGCCATCCATCTATACTGAAAAGTCTGCGCATCCGAAAAAATAACTTTTTCTAAAAAGTTAACCTTATTTTTAAAATAAGAAACTCGAATTGCCTCTGGCTTTCTTAAATATCCCAAATCACCATCGATCGTGGTTATTTTATTAGGAACACTTGCAAAAACGGTAAATGCAAAAAGAATTTGAAACATATTAAGCGTCTGGTTTTGTTAAAGATTCAAACTCACCGATTAATTTTTCAGTGGGATCTTTTCCATCGTCCTCTTCGGGTGCTTTTTCAGCATTCAAAAGAGAATC
>JAGRAL010000012.1 GCA_020434605.1 Bdellovibrionales bacterium | reverse complement strand
GTGTACGTTGTATCTGTATCCGTGTCTGTTACTTGAGCTGCGCAAACCCACGCTGTATTACCGGCGTTACGTTGTAATATTTCGTTAGCCGCACAGGTTGGAAGTTGCGATAACGTAATCGCTCCACCAATATTAGATAATGTTAAATTTCCTTCATTTACTGCAACCGTTGGATCTGCAGCTGTTCCACCCACTGTTACTGTCGTGTTCCCTGCTGTAACACTTGTTACTGTTCCAGTTCCTGCCGTATCATTGGCGCAAATCCATGCTGTGTTACCAGGATTTCTTTTAATAACTTGATCTCCGGTACAACCCATCGCAGCTAATTGCGATAAACTATCGATCGCACCGTCAGCAATCATTGTGTTTACCACTCCGTCAGCTGGAATGCTAAACGTAGTTCCAGTTAAATCTAAACCACTACCAGCACTATAAGTTGTGTTTGTGTCCGTATCTACCACCTGCGCTACACATGTCCAACCCGTGCCGGTACCGTTTTGTTGTAAAATTTGGTCAGCACCGCAATTTGCCAGTTGTGTTGTTGCTAATGTTCCACCAATATTTGATAGTGTTAAATTTCCTTCGTTTACTGCAACCGTTGGATCTGCTGCTGTTCCACCAATAGTAACTGTTGTATCCCCTGCCGTTACACTTGTTACTGTTCCAGTACCTGACGCATCCGCAGCACAAGTCACCGTACCATCAGCATTTACTCCTGTGATAAAGTTACCAGCTGAACAAGTCCCTGTTACTCTTCTTTGCGTATATGTAGAATCAATACTTAATGTAATATCGTTAGCATTTTGTGTAGCCGTTACACCACTTGCCCCGATGATCGATCGTAATTGCAACCAATCATTGCCCGCCATTTTAGATGCATAGATTTGCGAACCAGCACCAAGGTTTGTCGCTCCAAACGCTTCAATCCAACTTGCACCATTATATCTGTTAAACCTGCCTGTAGTAATATTGTAAATTGTCGTACCATTTACCATGGCAGTCAGCGCATCTCTTTGTGCTGTTGTTAAACTTTGAACAAATTGATCATACTTAAAACCATTTAATGTATCAGCAACTAGGGCTTGTGGAACTGAGTATATGTATTGATCATCTAACGAAATCGGTCCACCACCAACATCAACCGTTACACGTAAAACACGAGAATCTTGATTTAATGGTGAATATACCCCACCGCAAGTTCCTGACAATGTAGCCTTATTTGTTGCTAAATTTGAAAATGCATCAGATAAGCCTAAACCACTACTTGCTGTTCCTGAGCCAATATTTAAAGCAAAAAAACCAACACTTGAAGTTAAGTCTATACCTGCATGAGTTTCTTCATATAAAAGACAGTTGCCATTTGCGGATCTAATTTGAACACTAAATGTAGCTGTTCCTGTTAATGGCGTTGTACCATCTGACTGAAAGGCACGGCCTTGATATGTAAATACCCCTGGCAGGCGCTCTTGTGCCAAACCTACCATAGAAAACAATAGGATAAGTAGTACTGATAATATAGTTTTCAAGTTTACGTGCATCATGTAGCCTTATCGGCATAAACCTATTTTTTACTTTAGAAAATCTCAAAAATTACATCTCAAATTGAGACGTGTTTTACCCTGATACAAACTAAAGTCCTGCTGGCCCAAAGCCGATAAGTAGGTATGGCACGTTATATACGTTATCTATTATTATTAGGACTAAGCATCGGTTGTATGCCCAAAATCGAAGACGATGTGGGTATCGAAAAGCTATTAGTTACTAACCATAGTGTAAATAAGGTCTCTGCCGTTGATACTGATATCGTAATTGAGGGTACTTACCCATCTGATGTAACAAAAATATATATAGCTGTGGATAGTGATACATATGTAGAAGTACAAAAGAACTCTGCAAGCGCTAGGGTTTTAGGTGTAGCTACAGCTACTTTTGGAAATGGAACATTTAGAATCCTATACCCTGTCCCTAACCCTTTTACCTCTAGAACTATTGTATTTAAGATTCGTGGTGGTAACTCTGAAGGACGTCAAGGTCAGGTCTTAGCTTATGAAGTATCATATACAAAACCTGCCAGTGCGCTACCCGGATTTGCCGTTGTATCAACTGGTGGCTTAGTTGCAATGGGACCAAACTTTGTACTAAACTCCGTAGGCCAATCTGTTTCTCCGTATAGATCACCGGCTTCTGCTAACGGTATAGACGTGAGCAGTGGTGGTAACGTTTTAGTTAGATACGGTCTAATTGGTGTCTTACTAGAACAATAAGCTAACTATACACTTACCTGAAATTCACGCAAAGCTTGAGTTAATGATGTCTTCTTATCCGTAGATTCTTTTCTAGATCCAATAATAAGAGCACAGTTTACACCGTATTCTCCTGCCGGGAATTTTTTTGTAATACTACCAGGTATTACCACCGAGTTTTTAGGAACAAAGCCTTGGTGAACCACTTCTTTTGAACCAGATACATCAATGATTTTTGTGCTAGCAGTAATAGTAACACCGGCACCAAGCACACTACCCGTCTCGATATGTGCTCCTTCAACCACGATACATCTACTACCAACAAATACATCGTTTTCAATAATTACTGGTGAAGCTTGCACCGGTTCTAATACACCACCAATTCCTACTCCACCAGACAGATGAACGTTAGAGCCAATTTGTGCACAAGATCCAACAGTAGCCCAGGTATCAACCATAGTGCCGCTTCCCACATAAGCCCCGATATTTACATAGGAAGGCATAAGAATCGCGCCTTTTTCGACAAACGCCCCTTGCCTCACTAAAGCACTAGGAACAACTCTAACGCCATCTTTTTCGCTAAACTTTTTTAGTGGGACTTTATCATAAAACTGTAAATCTCCTGCTTGAATCACTGTCATTTTTTGTATTCTAAAGTACAAAAGAATCGCCTCTTTTATCCACGCGTTTGTAAGCCATTTACCCTCTACTTGATCACAAACTCTAATTTTACCTTCATCTAAAAGAGCAATCGTTTGTAAAATGGCATCTATAACGCCTTTATCCTGTAGTGGTAATTTACCTTCAAAAGCTTCATGGATAATTTCTTTCATCTAGATCTCCTAAATAAGTGAAAGGGATTTATAAACAGTTTCTAAATGTTGCGAAATAAGGACTGGTATCTCCTTACCTCTTTCTAGTTCATATGTAATTGTTGGAATACCTTTTTCAAGACCAGTATACGTACCTAAACAGCCTGGTGTCGGGTACCCCATACTCTCTTCGATTGGATAGCCTGTGTTTTTATGAATAAAACTTGCAATAGGCTCACAATTGCCATTTACATTTAACAAAAATTTTGAAAACGAATGAAATGAGAAAATAAAATCTAATTTATGTGAATTAATGAAGGTAGTTAAAGCCTGATTTTCATTTTCGCTATTTGCAGTCTCACCTGGTGGATAACGCGGATTGAATGCTTCTTTTTTCCAATCAGAAGTTGGTAAATTTCTGTTTAAATCTACCCCTCTTGCATTGACTCGGGTCTTTAATAGCACCCCATCTACATTAAATGTCGGAATAAATGTGATTTTTAAACCATCAACAGGCTGTGATCTGCATTTCTCTAAGAGGGCATACACAAATGCTGCACCCTCAATCTCATCTCCGTGAACACCGCCTAGAATCAAAGCATGTTTTTTGCCTGAGCCGATTTGATAAGATAAGATTGGTAAGCCCAAATGGCTTGTCCCTAAAGTTGTAAGAATCATATTTATTTGCTACCCGAAATAGCTCTTGTAGGCAATCACTAAGATGAAGAAGTGCGGTCCCTGAGAAGAGAAACAACGTCTTCATTAGCACTCCATCGTGATGGTATCATTGATCCCAAAAATGCTAGTAAAATAGAAATCAATACGACAATAAGAATCAAGCCAAAATCCATTCTCACAGGCACCTGATGGTCATAATAAATATCAGCTGGTAAATTAAGAAGTCCATAATTCTTTAAAATATACCCCACACCAATAGCACTAGAAGCACCCAAAACACTGCCTATGGAAGACAATAACAAGCCCATTTGTGTAAACGTCCAACTCACTCGTTTTCTGCTATACCCCATGGTTAAAAGAACACCGATGTCCTTCTTTTTTTGACTAA
>JAGRAL010000438.1 GCA_020434605.1 Bdellovibrionales bacterium | reverse complement strand
TTCAACACATGGAGGTGTTGAAACCGGGGGAAAGTGAGTCAGAGATCACGGCCATGGATGGACGAAAAAAGTTTCTCGCAGGAAACAAATTAGGGTCTAAAGGTCAAGGACTGACAAACCCAGAGAGTGAAAGTGCAGGATGCACGGATACTCAGGCTCACCGTACCCCACCTTTTTTTTAAAGAAGGAATATGTCAAACGTAATACCACTAAAACAATTCAAACAAATACAGCCGCAGGATACACAGGCTGAACAAGAAAGAAAGCTTCGTGAAGCTGCTGATATGTTTGAAGGTCAGTTTTTAGATCAAATGGTAAAAGCCATGCGCTCTACAGTAGATCATAGTGAACTTACTGAGCCAACAATGGCAGAGAATATTTATAACGATCAATTAGATAAAGAATATGTAAAGTCTTGGGTAGGACGTGGTGGAATTGGCTTGTCCGATCTAATAGTTGATCAATTAAAAACTAGATTTGGTATGAATGGACGACCAGCGCCAAGACCAGAGGGGCCTATCCCATTGAATCAAAAAAATAACTTTAAGTTACATCGACTTGATGAAACAGATAAAAAAATTGAGTATAAAGTAGAATCACAAAAAGGCCAGTCAGTAAGTAATTTGTGGGATGGTATCATTGAGTCTACATTTAAAACTGAGGGTGGAAAAAGTGTTGTACAATTGCAGCACGATAGCGGTTTGAAATCCCGACTTGTTTTTAATGGGCCTTCAAATTTTAAGTTGTATGATGCTATCAAAGCGGGTCAAACTCTAGGTACCACGCTAGATGGTGAAGTAGCTTTACAAATTTTTTCTTAGGATAAAGCATGCTATATTTATTTTTACTAGCGGCAAATATTTTTGCTAATCCTCACTGCGATTTGTTAGATAAATCATCTATTGCTCTTTCGGTACATGCATCAAATTGGGCAAATGCGATCACAACTAGAACGCCCGAGGGTGGGCCATACAAATATCAAAGCTTGGTATGTAACCCTAACTGCGAAGTCGTACATGAAGAAAAGACGATTTTAAAATATGAGCCAAATCACCCAGATGCAAACCAAAATGGTTATGTAAACTATCCAATGATTGATAAAGAAAAAGAAGCTGCAGCAATGACATCATTTGCGCAAATGATTCGGTTGCTTAGTAAAAGGTGCGCAAAAACTAAAATTGATGACAATGCATCTAGCGCATTGATCCGATATAAAACCGGCAAGATAAAATTTGATACATTTAACTTCGATCAAAACAACAACTTAAGATCATGGGTGCGAGAAACTAAGGATGGTATGTCGTCTATCGTGAATCTTTAACGCAAGGCTTCGCCGACAGTAAAATACATTTTGCAAATATCCGCTTTGACTTTGTGTCAGTCCGAAATGCGTTTGTTGAAATTTATTTTTTTACTGATAGATTTCCTTCATGCACACAAAGCTACAAAAATTAGTACGAGTCGAAAGAAGAATAACCACGAAAATTTTAGAGCTCTTGCAACTTGTAAATGACAAGAAGCTTTATTTAAAGTGGGGGTATTCAAATTTATATGAGTACTTAACAAGGGGGC
>JAGRAL010000437.1:1655-1983 GCA_020434605.1 Bdellovibrionales bacterium | reverse complement strand
AGTAGTATTTATGGCTTTATAATAAAAGTCTTATATAGGACGTCAATAACAATGCCGTGGTTTAAAATAGGATTTATATTTCGAGCCACGTCTTTTCTTAAATCAACAAGACCTTGTCTTTCACGAAGAGTGTCGTAATCATAATCCTCTAGAGTTCTAGCAACGATATCTTGTATTTCAATATTGCGATCTTTAAACTCAATGGCTGTTTCTTGATTAGAGGCTTTTAGTATTAACTCAACAAATACCATTGGTTTTTCAGAGGAGTTTGCGCTCTTTTTTAAATTTACAATCACCTTAGGAATTATAAAAGCATAGTCAGGAGTGT
>JAGRAL010000437.1:0-1633 GCA_020434605.1 Bdellovibrionales bacterium | reverse complement strand
TAAAGAAAACCTCTCGCTTCTCGTCTATAGGGTAAGGAGTGGCAGTATCTTGTACCTCTGTAAAAGACAGAAGGTAAGCTGATTTTTTAACAGGATGTAATATACGATGGTAAAAATCCCATGAGAAATAACTAAATATGGACAAGCTAAGCAGTATCATAAGCAACTGTAGCTTTTGCTGTCTGTTTAATCCCATCGCAAACTTAAATGGGTAAAATAAAGCGAAAACAAAAGTCTTTAATAATTTACCTACTTTACTTAAAATCTTTTGTTCTTTAATTTTTGCAATAAAAAATTTTAAAATGGCAATCGGGTTTAAAGTTTTTGGCGTCTCAACAACTTCTTCTACCTCTCCCTCATCTAAAGGCATCTCATTTGCTATGTCTTTATCTACAACCGAAGCAAAAGCGCTACCTAAATCAAGACCCTCGGCTGGTTTAGCGGGCTCCTCAGTAGCTTCTTCTATCGGTGCTTTCTTTTCTTCATCCGCACTTGCTTCGACCTTTTCACTGTCCTCAGCCTTTTTTTCTTCTTCTTTTTTAGGCTCAGCTGGCACCTCTTCGCCAGGGACAATATTAGGATTTAAATCCACATTGGCTTGCAAACGAGAGTCAGTAGGTTCAGTTAACCTTACTTGCTCGTTGAATTCTTCAAAAAGAGAATCCTCGATCTCTTTTAATAATTTTTCTTCGTCTTTAGGATCTGCCACCCTTATATTGTAAAGCCAACTTAGGCCCGAAAGAAAGTTCTTTTATCACACCGCCTCCTAGACTTAGGTTAGAAATTGCAAAGGTCCTGTAAAAAAATGAGCCAATGTACCGAAATAATACATGAGGTAATTATGAAAACACTTATTTTACTGGCTTCACTTGTACTTTGCTCATGTAGTTTTATTGAAAGACGTACATATTCTAGAGCTAATGATCCTTCTCAAGCTTGGCAAGAATACGAATACAACAAGAGAGGGCCATTAGAGCAAGAGGCAATGCGTGAGTTAGACCTTACACAAAAAAAATCATTAAGTGAAAATGAGAGATATCAAGTCGGCTTACGAATGCGAGTAAATCAACTCGAAGACCAGTTAAGAAGCCCTACAGAAATTGAACAATACTACAAACACAAGCCTTTTATGGCTAGTGATTCTAAAAGAATCGAGTTTTTAAGTCTCTCGGACATTTATCAAAAACAATCATGGCTTGAAAAAAATGTTCAAGTACCTATGGATAAGTATAATCCAGAAGTTGAAAAAGCAATCAAGACAGGCAACCTTGTACCTAATATGACAAGAGATGCTGTTATAAAGAGTTGGGGAAGCCCTGAAACGGTAGAAGTATCTGGAAATCCAGCATACGGAAATGAAAGATGGAGCTATCCTAGCTTTGGATCTAACAACATCAACGACTATGAAGAAACAAAGCAGTTGTACTTTGAAAATGGTGTTTTAAAAGGTTGGAAAACTGTTAGAAAAGCACTTTAGTGTGCATCTTTCCAAGATTTTGCCCAGCCAACATTTACTAAAAGCGGTACGCTTAAAGTGACTACGTTTTCCATTGCCTCTTTGATTTCTTTAGCAGCCACTTCTACATCGGATTCATTTACTTCAAAAATCAATTCATCGTGCACTTGCAAAAGC
>JAGRAL010000436.1 GCA_020434605.1 Bdellovibrionales bacterium | reverse complement strand
ATTGGTATAGCTGCCAAAAAATGGATTACGTATCATGGACTTGCGGTGAATGTAAATAATGACCCGCTGGCGTTTACTGGTATTTCGCCATGTGGTTTTACAAAAGCTACGATGACTAGTTTAGAAGAGCTTTGTGGAAAAGCGGTCTCAAGAGATGAATACAAAGAAAACTTAAAAGAAGAAATGCTTGCGGTGCTTGCTTTAAAAAATGAGTGGAATTAATAGGCTATTTTAGAATGTGCAACAACTTCTAACGCAGCGTTTCGATGCAATGCAAGGACTGTTGACGGAAAACTCATAGAGCTCAATATGACCTCTTACAAAGAGGTTCGATTTGTTACATCAAACAACTGTAGAAATAGAAAAGCGTCGTAGATTGCTTTATATAAGCGGCATAGCTGTAGCCATAGCATGCATAAGTGTAGTGGTAGCAAAATTTTTGTTACTAATGATTTCTCTTATTACGAATATTTTTTATTTTCAGACCCTTTCTCTTGCTGATACTGAGGCAAGTGATAATAGGATGGGATGGTTAGCTGTGTTAATTCCGGTCATTGGTGGAATTATAGTTGGCTTGATGGCAAGATTTGGGTCTAAAGCAATACGTGGGCACGGAATTCCTGAAGCTATGGAAAGCATTTTGAAAAATGAAAGTCGCATACCTAAAAGAATCACAATTTTAAAGCCTTTGTCGTCTGCCATTGCCATTGGTACAGGCGGGCCATTTGGGGCAGAAGGACCCATCATTGCAACGGGTAGTTCTTTTGGGTCTTTAATTGGGCAGGTTATTCATGTTAGTAATCAAGAAAGAAAGATATTAGTAGCAAGTGGAGCTGCTGCAGGAATGACTGCTATTTTTGGCACTCCATTAGCAGCAGTGCTACTAGCAATTGAACTTTTATTGTTCGAATTTCGTGCGAAATCTTTTATTCCTGTGGTAATTGCATCTTCTGTTGCTGCTATTCTTAGGTATATTTTTTTTGACCAAAAACCATTTTTTGAAATGCCTGCTATGCAATCGCCAACCGTTACAGCCTTTGTTTGTTATTTGTTATTTGGAGTAGTGATTGGTTTTTTGGCGGTTGTGGTAACTAAAATATTGTATTGTATTGAAGATTTATATGAAAAAATACCGATGCATTGGATGTACTGGCCAGCTCTATCTGGTCTTATTGTTGGTCTTGTTGGGTTATACGAACCCAGAACTTTAGCTGTTGGGTATAATAACATTACTGATGCGTTAAGTGGGAACTTGACGTTATCGGTTGCTTTCAGCCTTGTGGTTTTTAAATTTTTGTCTTGGTCTATAGCGCTTTCTAGCGGCACATCTGGAGGAACGCTTGCCCCCTTGATGACGATAGGTGGATGTTTTGGATTTATTATTGGCCACTTATTAGATGCATGGGTACCGTATTTGGGTGTAGATGTACAAACTATGGCATTGATAGGAATGGCTGGCATATTTGCAGGATCTTCACGCGCGGTATTAACCTCTGCAATCTTTGCGTTTGAGGCTACGAGGCAGCCCGTGGGACTGGTTCCTCTGTTGAGTTGTTGTTCTATTGCTTATATCATATCTATCTTACTCATGAAAAATACTATCATGACTGAAAAAATTGCGCGTCGAGGTATTAAAGTTCCTTACGAGTATTTCCCTCGCAATTAAAGTAGATGTTTTTATATCTAATATCACTTATAATATTTTAATGGAAAACGCGAATCAATGTCCTAAATGTAAGTCTCCACATATCTATGAAGACGGAAATATGTGGGTCTGTCCTGAGTGCGCACATGAGTGGAGTGTGCATGTAGTCGCCGAGGCACCGCAAGAAGAGCAAGGGATCAAAGATGCCTTCGGAAATTTGTTAGCTACAGGGGACACGGTAACAGTGATTAAAGAACTGCGAATCAAAGGTTCAAATTCTGCTGTTAAGGTTGGTACAAAAGTTAAAAACATCCGGTTAGTAGATGCGGGCGATGGGCATGATATCGCTTGCAAGATAGACGGTATTGGATCTATTAATCTAAAATCTGAATTCGTTAAAAAAGTATAATAAAATTATTTTTGGATCGTTAGGAAAGTGGTGAACTTATTTTGTGGTGCCAGCACTCCAAGGACGTCCATGAGTTTTAAGCTCATAACAGCAGTCTTAAGCCTGGGTAATTAAAAGAGTTTTAGTAGAAGTATTATCGTCTGGATCAAATAATTAAATATTTTTATAGTCAGCTTTAATAATTCTAAATTTTTCCGATAAGAACAGTGTTTGTTTCTGTTCATATGGCCTCCATTTCTGGATGCTCTTCCATAAACCTCAAAATACTTGGGGTGCTGGCAAAGGCACTAGAGCAATGTGGAGGCCATTGCTTTTTATAGATAAAGAAGTTTTAGAACAAGCTTTGTCCGCTCTTGAACTATGTATCCGGATTTTTGGCGGACATATCTAAGGCGTAACCTAGCTGGTAGTGAATACGTAAAGGCTGAAGTCTATTTAAAAATAACGCAAGGCTTCGCTGACAGCTGTGTTTGAGTGCTATGACTTGTCAGAACTTTTAAAATCCAAGACCCTATATTTATAGGAGACAAACATCATGAAAGCAAAACTACCGCTCATCGCTCGTATTTTATTAGGTTTAATATTTTTCATTTTTGGTATCGCAGGGCTATTTAATCTCATGCCACCACCACCAAATATGCCTGAGAAACTAATGACATTTATGTCAGGTTTGATGGCTACGACCTACTTTTTTCCGTTATTAAAAATCACCGAGATAGTTTGTGGTGCATTACTTCTATTGGGTATGTTTGTACCTTTAGCTTTAGTAGTACTGGCTCCAATTGTTATTAATATATTTATGGTTCATGCTTTTATGGAACCAAGTGGTTTACCTATGGCCATTGCAATTGTGATTTTAATGATTTACCTATCATTTTTTGCAAAACCATATTCAGTTAAAATTAAGCAGCTATTTCAGAAGTAATTTATTTAAAGCCAAATAACTTACGATCTTTGATTAAAGAGGCGACCTTCTTAGGAACAAAATTTTCCCAGGAGGCGTCTTTGTTTTTAATCATTGTGAGAATGTTTTCAGAATGTATTTCTTTACATACTTCTAAGCACTCAAGCTCAGAAAAAACTTTTCTTTG
>JAGRAL010000435.1 GCA_020434605.1 Bdellovibrionales bacterium | reverse complement strand
GTTGTCTCTCACCAACACTTAGATTGTCACCCTGGTCAAAAATTTCAAAATCTAAACCATTTGTTTTTGTGCTTAAAAAATTACTCAAGCCAGTTAAAGCTGACGCTTCCAAGATCTTCTCATCGCTGATTTGAGTACCTAAGGTTAAGTTCTCTCGTAAGCTACCTCTAAACAAAAAGACGTCTTGTGACACAAAGCCAATCTGTGATCTTAGGTCATCGACGGACCAGTTTTCAATGGGACAGTCATCTAGTAACAGCTGACCCTCCTGAAAAGGATATAATCTTGCAATTAATGATAGGGTGGTTGTTTTTCCGCTACCGGTACGACCTAAAAAACCGATTACTTCGCCGGCTTCAATTGTAAAAGAAATATCTTTTAATATCGGCTGCTCACGATTGTAGTACATATTAAGATTTTTAAACTCAATCTTACCTTGCAGGCGGTTTTTACTGCCGATGATTTGTGGTAAAATATCATTCTCAGTTGGGGTCATTAAGAACTGAGCTACACGGTCTGCGCTGGTAAATGCTTGTTGTAGCACATGGATCTCTCTAGATATGGTTTCAATAGGACGAGTAAATCTTTCGGTGTATCTAACGTAAGCAACTAACAGACCTAGGGTAATGCTACCCTCAATGACTAAGTGGCCACCATAAAATATAATTACTAAAAGCGGGGCTTGTACAAATAAGCTCGTAAGTGGCCGGATGAAAGTATAAAACTTATTCATCGCCTTTGATGCTTCTAAATGATCTGTAACTTTTTGATCAAATATTTTTTCAGTATTCTTTTCAATTCCAAACGCTCTGATGACTTTAAGGCCCTGGATAAATTCAGACAATTGTGAATTGATAATGGCGCTCTTTTTAGACATATCCCAGTTCATTTTGCGGATTTTATCTTTAGTTACAAACGTAATAATGAAAGTTGGAAATATAGCTACACTTACCACTAAGCCTAAATGAATATTAGTAACTAAGATAGCAATCCAAGCCATGATTGCAAGTAGAAAGGATGTTCCAAATCTTCCCAGAGAGGAGGAGAAGAATTCATCCAAACCCTCAACATCGTGGGTGAGTCTAGTCACGATTCTACCTTGAGGAGTCTTGTCATAATACGACATTGGCAAAAGTTTGATGTGCTCAAACATTTTTTGGCGAATCTGTAAAATGGTATGAGAAGAAGCGTAAGCCAAAACTTTTCTTCCGTAATAAACCATAATGATAGTCATTGCTTCAAATGCAATAACAATGAAGGCATAGCGGACGGCCAGGGCTGAATCACCATTAATAATACCTTTATCAATGATTATACTTAAAAGGTATGAAGCGCTAATTGTAAATAGGGTAGATAAAAACAATAAAAAGATGCCTAACAGCAAGGTCTTTTTATAGCCATCAGCATACTGAAATAAAAAGCGAAATGCTTTTACATCAGATAAGTTTACGGTTTGTTTTTCTTCATTCGTTTCTATTGTCATTATAACTCAATCACCTGTTCACAGTATCTTAGGGTAGAATCTCTGTGCGCTACCCAGATAATTGTGGTGTCCTTATATTTTTCTTTTAACATTTGTAAAATCTTTTCCTCGGTAACGGTATCCACAGCAGATAAACAGTCATCAAGTATTAAAATGTTTTTATTTTGCGCCAAGGCTCTTGCGATTGACAAACGCTGCTTTTGTCCACCTGACAAATTGACACCCCACTCACCCAGTAAGGTGTTATATGTATTTTTAAAAAGAGAAACATCTTCTTTTATATCTACTTGTTGTAAGTAATCTTCGATTTTATCACCACTAATATCATTAGATAGTGCGATATTGTTTTTTATCGTATCGGCAAATAAAAAGTTTTTTTGCGGAACATATGAAATCGAACCGCGTAATTCACTCATGCTATAAGACGAGATCTCTTTACCATATAATAAAATACTACCCTGGTAATCATCTCTTAAACCTAATAAAAGCTCCATGAGGGTGGATTTACCAGATCCAATCGCTCCCTTTACTCCTAGCCATTGTCCTTTTTTGATTTCAAAGTTTACATTTGTAAATTTGGTTTGCGCCTCTTGTTTAAAGCTTAAGTTACTTACTTTATAA
>JAGRAL010000434.1 GCA_020434605.1 Bdellovibrionales bacterium | reverse complement strand
AGTGCTTGCAGCATCCGTATACCTAGTAACCACAAATTCTAATTCTGCGGTATTACAATTTACATCTAAACTTACTGCCATTGAATCACTAATTGCGCCAGCGATAAGGGTAACTTTAGGCGCTTCAATAGACAGTCTAATTAATTCTTGCTCAGCTGCTTCTAAATCAGCCTCATTGTCAGATTTATCACTACCAGGAGATTTTAGAGCTACCAAAAGACGTTCTCTTTCTGATTGATTAAATTCAGTTTGAGACTGAATTTTACTTTGCACATCAACGCAAGTCTTAAACAATATCGAATCACTAGAAAGTCTATCTCCCAGCGTCTTAAAGTCCGCATTCGCTAGGCTTGTTTGAGCAATTAGCATGATTGCTAAGGATAGCTTTTTCATTGAACACCTCTAAAAGTTAGAGGTCATATATACAACGTTTTTAGCTATAAACCTTAGCAATAATCTATTGATGTAATAATTCTAGCAAATGTACAGCTATTTGACAGAGACTCTACTACTCTCTGAAAATTTGATGGATAAAGCACTCCTGAATCACTCTGTTTGAAAAGTTATCAAGAACTAAAAGTCTATCCCCTCTACACACTCTTGAAGGTGAGAATGTTCTAAACGCTATACGTTGCGCCCAAGCTAGTTCTCTACAGTATGAAACCTGCATATGATAATCCTGTCTTCCAGCATCAATCATAAGTGATGTAGCACTATCCGCACGGTAACTACGAATTCTAGATTGTTGAATACACTCATCTGCAACAGCAAACGATGAAGTAAGGCCCACTAGTAATAATATTAGGTATTTCATTAAAACTCCTTTTTTAATAATACGAATATGTTTCCTCGTATTTTTTCTGCTGACAAGTGATTAAAGAAGAGACTTTCCAGCATTTATCCATGTAAATAGTTTAGCCTTGCATTAGTTAGGGAAATCAAAGCCAAAAGCACAGGTTATAGTAGAGCATAAAAAGAAGTGATTTCAGGCTTTTACGAGTAAATTTTTTAGTCCTTATTGCTGCTCCTGGAACAATTGATATATTCCCCTCTTTATTATTCAGAATGGGGTTTGGGGAATGACTTTTCGTGTAATCTTTATTTATGTTCTAATATTTCAACTCATCTTTACAAATAGCTTACAGTTATTTACGCCGAAAGCAGCACAAGCCGCGGATGGAATTACTGAAACCAGCCCACAATTTAGCGCTGAAGACATTACTAGTAGTGAGCCATTATTTAGGCATCTTTACGAATCACTACTAGGTGGCCATGAAGCCAACCCACTAGATACATTCTCTCTATTACGCCAAGACTACTTTAAAGAAAACGCAAATATCAGTAGCATTAGTCCACTTGGAGTCATGTTTGATGTTACAAATGAAGTAGATGGTAACTCCACAAGCCTTAGACGCTTTAGAGCAAGCGAAAGTTTAAGTAGCAGTTTTGATGCTAAGATCACTGAAGAAAACACTGGTTTTACATTGTACATTGAAGGAAAACCAGTTCACAAGTTTCGAGTACCCGTTGAAGCTCTAGCTGTTGTTGGCAACTTTATCGTTTTTATCGAAAAAAACTCTTTTCATTCAACAGAAAACTTAAGGCAGCTTTCATTTATTGATCTTAACTATTTTCATTTAGGAAAAGCAGAACTTCCAATTTTTAGAGTACCTGTACATGGACAAGAGACCATTGAGTCCGTACAAGTTAAAAACAATAAACTAATCGTTAATGAAACGGCGTACGAGTCTGGTCTTTTTGAGTTTGCAGCCGGCATGCAAAGGGTCATCTTCAATGTTCTTGTTAACTCATCAGAGCCTAAACATCTCACCCGCTTAATGGACTATATAGAACCATATTTAGAATATTTTGCAGCTAATTTAGAGTCAGCAAAACAAAATACGACCTCAACGGCACAAATCGAGCAAATGCAAGCAGCATACAATGCCCAAATGAAAGACCTAGAGGAAAAACAAAGAAATGGCACAGCTATGGACGAGGGTACGCTAAAGACCCTTGGAGATAGCTTCTGGAAACCGCTGTCTGAATCAATGGAAACTGCAAATAAAAGCCTTCAAAAACAAAGAGGTTTAGTCGGAAGATTGGGTTTATTGTGGCAACGCCTAAGCGTGCCAAGACCGGCAGAAGTATCAAGCCTAAAAGCTAAACTAGTACAATTAGCCGTTGGTATGTACAAGCGTACTATTAAAAAAGCGGATTTATATGAAGTTGCATTTGAACTAGCAACAAACAAAAAAGTAAAGTTCTCGGCAGCAACGTTGAGCGCAGCCGCATTCGCATACTTTATGCCAGAAGCTTCTCTACAAGCTGTATTAAGTGTGGTCGAAGTAGGTAGAGTACTTGCCGAATCTGCTGTAGCTAAGGGAAATGAACTTGTTAACATAGGTTGGGAAACTACTAAATCTACATTTAGTGGATTAAATCCAATAAAATTATACGAAGCCTACATTGCTGATGGAGCATGGCAAAGAACTTCCGTTGGAATCAGTGCTATGTTTACAATCCTAACAATTACTGTCGGTATCCCGCACTTGCTTGTTAACTCATATTATTTAATCAAAGACTATAAATCAAAACCCACACTTGCAGAAGCAGTAGCACCAAGTAAGCTTCTAGGCTTTCTAATCACCTTTAAACATTATAACCTTAGACAAAACTATAGTGATTTAAAAGACCTCATAAAAACCACTATATCCAGCGCTACACAGAGTTTCATTCAAAGACAGCAAGACCTACAGACAGCATATATCAGT
>JAGRAL010000433.1 GCA_020434605.1 Bdellovibrionales bacterium | reverse complement strand
TTTATTTGTTACTTTAACTTTACGAACAGTTGCAGCTCTAGCTTGTCTTGGACTTACTTTTTTATTTCTTGAAGCTCTTACTACTTGTTTTCTAATTTTTTGTTTTGGAACTACTTCTTTTGTTTTTTCTTGTACAGGTCTTTCTATAATTTCAACAACTCTAACTTCTTCTACTTCTGGTTTAAAAAAATAAGCGATAATAAATAATAAAAATAATAATGATGTACTTACTCCGCCGATCCATTTAATAGATCCAATCAGTGGCTTAATGTCGTCGTCTACAGTTTTTGGTGATGGACTTAGGGAATCAATATTTTCTAAGTATCTTAGGGTACCAACCTGATCAATATCTACAGGTCTTTTTTGAACATCTGATTTTCTAACTATTTCAATGCTAGTAAATTCTATTTTCTGATCTTTTAAAGATTTAATATCATCGGTTGTTTCTATACGGCGAGTATCATGTCTATAAACTATATGTAATTTAATGCCCTGCCAATCTAGTGATCTAACAACCTCACCTTTTTTGTTCTCAATAACAAACTTTCCATCTGTCTTTTTTACGGTAGCTGAGCGTTTCATTATCTCAACTCCTTAGATCTCTTAACTCGATCTGAAAAATTTGTTCTTACTCCAATTAAATCATCTAATATTTTATCATTTTCTACGGTTGTAATGGATTCGGTAGCGTATTGATATTTACCGCCAACTACACGGTCATTAAAATCAACTTCTGTGCTTAGTTTACTACGCACATGCTTTTTTGACTTCGTCGCTGAAAGAGCGTTCGTAGCCGTTAAAAGCACTAGTAGACTTGAAAATAAGGCAAAAGCTGAGTGTTTCAATTCTGACCTCCGGTTGATTTTAACTTGGTCAACCTAGCATCTATATAAGCAACCATCGAGCCACGTCCTAGCTTAGATTCGATATCTCTGATTTTCTCTAAGTAGCTAGAATCATAAGGGTTTTTCTTTACCTTAGTTTTTAAGCTAATAAGCTCTTGTGACAATTTTTGTCGTTTAGGCTGCTTTTGGGCAAGGTCAGAAATTGAGTATTTTAGCTTTTTAGCCATTCTTGTAACGCTAAAAAGCTCTTCTTCAGCTACTTTATAGCCCGGCTGAGTAGGCTGATTTGCTAAATCCATCACATCTTTAAAATTTGACTGTTCTTTATCGTCCCATAATTCATCAATTTTTTTCTTAACACTCTTAGCTTTTGCCATATAAGGCTCTGTTTGTTGCCCTAGTAAGTCTTGATACTGCTTTTTCATCTCTTTAGTAAGACCCTTAGGTTGCGGAAGGCGTAAGATATCTTGCGCTAATCGATCATTTTCAATTGAGATCACAGACAAAGATAAAAACTGTAGAGTAAAATCTTTTTGTTGAATAGCTCTGGCAGCTAATTTCTCCATATCACCAATCATCTTTATTCTGTCATTAATAGATGATTTCATACGTTTTGATGTTGATGATATTTTATGTCTAGATAACCTTGATGCTAAGTTACTGATGTCTTTGATCTGGTCTTCACGCAATAGAAGTTGCGCTTCAAAAGTATTATGTTTCGTATTGTTTAAAATATCTCGCTTTAATGATTTAGTCTTTTTGTGGTCGTATGCATAAAGCCCAGCTACCGCGTATTTATTTGATCTAACTAAGTACTTTTTGTATTTGTTAAAAGCTGTCGTTGGATTCTTAGCTAGTTTTACAAGTGTTAGAGCAACATCTTGTTTCTTTTGCTTATCATTACTAATTTTTAAGAATTTTTCATAATAAGAAGTAGAATTTAAGCCTGCAAGCTCTGTCAATACTGCCAACTTTAACATATGGTCATCTTCTTGGCCTTTTACTGGATCCATACGTTTTAATACAGCAATCGCGCTTTTAAAATCTAAGTTCATTTCATGGGCCCAAACCAATTGTTGGTTTGCATCTCTACGTTCCGAAGTCTTTAAATCTTTCTCTTTTAATAATAAAGTAGCCGCAATGATAACTTCTGACATATCTTTTAGTTTTGTAGCGATTAAAAGTTTGTGTTTTTGAAAGTTAATTCTCTCACTTGAAGACGCTTTTGAAAGATTTGTTTTAGAAAGCTTATCGTATTGTTTTTGTAATTCAGAATTTGATTTTGATTGATTGATAACAAGCGCTGCTTGATTGATAATAGCTTTTCTAGCTATGATTAAAAACTCTTGCTTTCTATCA
>JAGRAL010000432.1 GCA_020434605.1 Bdellovibrionales bacterium | reverse complement strand
CAAATATGTTTGTCTTTAGTAATGCCAGAAAGATCATTTTGTACAACAATATCTGCACCGCTATTAAAAACTTTATATACGGCATCCATTGTTTCTTGCATGTTCGCAGCTTCGGTAAGCTTAAATCCGACTAATAGAATGTCTTTGTTTTTAGAAACATCTTTTATTTTTTCTATTAACTTTGGAGTTGGCTCTAGTGTTATTTGTAAGCGCTGACCCGATCTGATTTTACCGCCTACGGCTGCAGCTTCATTAGCATCGCTAGAAACTTTACTAACACGATAATCACTTACAGCGGCAGCGTGAATGATTGCATCGTAATCGTTGTTGTGTAGCTCTTCGAGTAGTGCTGTTTGCAAGTTTTCGAATGTAAAAAAATTAATATTATTAGCTTCAGGAACATCATTCACTCCGTCAGCTTTTATACACGTTACTTTTGCACCTTCAGTAATTAGATAGTTTGCAATATTTAATCCTGTTTTACCGCTGCTGCTATTTCCAATATACCTAACAGAATCAATAGGTTCTTTTGTGCCTCCAAAAGTAATTAAAACATTCATTCTGCCTCCAGCGCCTTTAAAATGGATGCGGTAATTTCGGATGGCTCTAAAAGACGTCCTTGCCCAACTTCACCGCAGGCAAGATCACCACTGTTAGTAGCAAATATCTTTAATCCCATTTCTTTTAAAGCGGCAATAGATTTAGATGTCACTGGGTGCTCATACATGGATGTGTTCATTGCAGGAAACACTAAAAAAGGGCGCTTAAAATCATAAGCTAAAAAAAATGTTGTTAGTAAAGAATCGCCCGAACCATTAGCAAATTGATTTAAAGTTGTAGCTGTAGCCGGGCATAGCACAAATACATCGGCCCACCTCATTAAATGTATGTGATCCATCATATGACCCTCAGCAAACAACGAGGAGATGACGGGTTTTCCGCTCAGCCCTTCTAGGCTGGCTTTTCCAATAAATTCAAAGGTCGATGGAGAGGCAATGACTTGTACATCTAGATCTTTTTTCTTGAGATCTGAAATGACCTGGCAAGCTTTAAAGCCTGCGATGGACCCACTCATAAAAAATAAAACTTTTTTATTCATGAGGCACCTCGACGTTATCAATCAGGCGAACATTACCTAACTTTGCAGCCGCTAGTCTACGGTCTTCAAAGTCTTCGACATAATCAACATCAAAGCCTGCTGTTTGTAACTCATCTGTAGCTTTTTCTGCACTAATTTTTTTTGCTATAATTTTATTAAGTAAAGAAGCTTTTTCTCTTTCAGCAGAAGATAAAAGTGCATTTCTAGAACTCATAGCTAACCCATCTTTTTCACGGATGGTCTCAATACCGATAACATCAATATCTAAAAACAAAGCGGCAGCCATTTTTTTGATAAGTTGATATTGTTGGTAATCTTTTAGGCCAAATAGTGCTACTTGCGGTCTTACCAGGTTAAAAAGTTTTAAAACAATTGTTAGCACCCCATCAAAATGGCCTGGTCGATGTGCGCCACAAAAACGAGTGCTTAGATCAGACTCTGTCAGCTTATACTTAAAACCATCGGGATACATATTCTCGTAGTTTGGCAATAAGAGAACATCTGCGCCAGATTCTTTGAGTTTCGCGCTATCGGTTTCGATAGTTCGAGGATATTTTTTTAAGTCATTAGGATCATTAAACTGTGTGGGATTCACAAAAATACTAACCACGACTAAATCACATTTCTTTTTAGCTTCACGCACTAAAGTTAGATGGCCCTCGTGCAAAGCGCCCATGGTAGGGACAAAAGCAACACTAGTGGTTGTCGCTTTTCGCCAAGTAATAAAATCAGTAAGAGTGGTAAATGTTTTCATAAATAAGATTCTTCCTTATTTGGAAACTCTTTGGTTTGCACGTCTGCCACATATGAATTAACTGCGTTTTTAATTAATTCGTAACCATCTAAATATGATCTTACAAACTTTGGTTTAAAATCAGGGTTCATCCCTAATAGATCCTGCAATACTAATACTTGGCCATCTACATTAGCTCCTGCGCCGATCCCAATACATGGTATGCGCAATTCTTTTGAAATAGTGGTTGCGAGGTCTTCTGGTACACATTCAAGAACAAGGCTAAAGCAACCGGCTTTTTGCAAAGCTAGGGCATCTTTCAAAATCTGCTCTTTGGCCTCATTGCTTTTTCCTTGTACTTTCCAGCCACCAAATAAATTAATAAACTGCGGAGTCAAACCAAGGTGCCCCATCACGGGTATGCCTGAGTCTACCAAGTGAGTGATGTTTTCTAGATTACCTGTAGCTCCTTCTAATTTTACAGCGTGTGCACCTGATCTCATTAATTGCTCGGCATTGGCCATTAAATTTTCAAACCCTTTTCTAAAAGACATAAAGGGAAGGTCTGCAACAATAAACTTGTTTTTTATAACTTTGGATACAGCGGCTGTGTGCAGAGCCATCATCTTCATAGTTGCTGGAATAGTGGATTCATAGCCGTGCATAGTCATGGCTAAACTATCACCCACTAATACGACATCAATGTCTGTTGTTTCTAAAATTCTAGCAAAAGAAGTATCATAAACAGTCATCATTGAAATTTGTTTCTTGCTTTCTTTGTATTTTAAAAAATCATTGATTTTCATTTCTCACCTCTATTTGTTTGAACGAACAAAATGCTTTGTATAGATCTTGTAATTTTGTCTTATCCAAACTCTTGATGTTATTTTGTATTGTATGAAAGTCGTTACGAGCCAGGGGGCCAGTAAGGCTATCAGAGTGATTTAAAAAATTCATAGTTGATTGCAATATGTAGTTTTTCCACCCTTCCGTTGGGCATCCCATTTGTGAGATCTCACTTTCAATGTTCTGCCATAGTATTTGCGGAAAATTGCCGCTCATCACACAAAGAGCATGGTATTTGGCTTTTTTCTCAGGGCTTATATACCAACTAGGGTTGGGCAAATAGGATAGTATGTCGTTATAAAGTGTTTTAGAAAAATCAAACGCTAATGGGATTTTTTTGTATGTCTCTAGATCGTATAAGTCTTTAGAGAAAGTCATAAG
>JAGRAL010000431.1 GCA_020434605.1 Bdellovibrionales bacterium | reverse complement strand
AAGACCTTGGTACAAGTAACTTTATCTTGTACATGGATCCAACAAACGAATACAACCTACGAAATTCGAAGCCCTGCAAGTGACAGTCTATCTTATTTTTTAATAGATAGTTTTTTGCAAGATTAGCTAAATGAATGTTATCAAAGGTTTCCACTGTAACTACATCCTTATGTTTTTTTAAAAAACAAAGATGACCCACGATATCCTTACTAATAAAAAATAAAAACACTAGGTAGGCAAGACTTATCCATTGAAAGCTAAGAAAGCTCTTTGGTTCAAAAGGCCTTGGCATTGAAAATAAAAATGCAATCACAACAAAAGTGATCAGTGATTTTATTGAAGACTGATTATACTCACGCTGATTATTAGTGTCCATTTTTGCTTCGGCATTGTATTGCACCCTCTTAGGGCTATACGCAAGCCAATAGGATACAAAGCTTAGAATCAATAGTAGAACCATAAACCCAATAGAGTGAAACCAATTTGTAGGATCGTACAGTGAGATTTGATATTGAGAGGAAACAAATAAGTTCGGTATAGAAACTATCGTATACGCCCAAGAAATACAAAATATACCCTGTGCAACAGGAGAGAGATCAAACATGACTTTTTCATTATTAAAATTAACTTCTACTTGCCTCTTGGTACTCAATACAAATTTATACAAAAGATAAATAAAAAATATTAGAAAAATTAAAGCTGTAAAATTAAATCTGCTGCCTTCATCCATGGTATATGAAACATCAGATATAGTGTTTGCCACAGTAAACTTGATAATATCATAGATAATTATGACACCAAATCCATTAGCTAGTCCAAATTTAGTCATGTACTGACAGACGTAATAGAGTGAAAGTACCCCAGACAAGAAGTATGCATATATCAAAAGTTTTGTGAGCTGAACACTATCAAGTACGGCTGGTTGAATAACTAAGGAAGATACCAATGCATATGATTGCAGGAGAGCTATTATGAGTCCTAAAATCAAAGAGATAAGATTTAGTTTATTACGACCAAAACGACTTTGCCTTCTCCAAGTAGAAAAAGGGGGCAGAATAAAAGATAATACTTCTATTACAAAGAAGCCTGTCACTAGCGAAGTGATTCCAAGCCCAAACCAGCTGTAGACATCAGCAGATAATATAGGTGCTGTTCTTACTAAGTCATAAACCGAATTAGATAAAAGAGGAATATGGATGTGATTTCCTAAAATATAAATTAAAACGCCAGATATACTAACTAACAATGCCTTACTGGCGGACGAAAAAGAATTCATACTTTAAGGCTAATATATACTGACTTGCTTAACAACAGAATTATATCTATTATTAATCATGTGGTTTAAACTACTTAGTAAACTATCAAAATTGGATAAGATCGATATTTACACAGATGGTGGTGTTAAAGATGCAGTATCTACGTGGGCCTACGTAATTGTAAGAGACCAAAAAATCTGCCGTGAGTCTAGCGGAAGAATAGATACAAATGATTGTAACTACGCAGAACTTACTGCTGCTGCAAACGCTTTAAAATCAATCTCAAAAAAATCAAACATTACCATTTATACAGATTCACGAATCGTGGTAGATACCATGACCTTATGGGCACCAATTTGGAGTAATCAAAATTGGCTTAAGAAAAACAAACGACCTATACCGTTTGTTGACATCATAAAAGAATTATACCACCTAAACTCTTTACATAATATTAGATGGAGATGGGTAAAGTCTCACTCTGGAAATACTTTTAACGAGCGCTGTGATCAATTGTGCCGACAAACTTACTATTATTAGTTATCAAACAATTG
>JAGRAL010000430.1 GCA_020434605.1 Bdellovibrionales bacterium | reverse complement strand
GCCGGGGAGATTGTATTTAACGGAAGTCCCAAAGATATTTCCGAGGAATGGTTTCAAAAAATATATGGTGAAGGCGCTAAAGAAGTTCACGTCAATTAGGGGAAAACATAATGAAGGCGTTATTATTAGATAGCTTTATTTTAGGATACATTTTTTTTGTAGGACTTATAAAGCTCATTAGTCCTCGAGAAGACAATCTTTTAGGCGATGTTTATACATACTTATTATACTTTTTAATTCTAGCTATCGTTGGTGGAGTTCTTAGTAAAGTTTTAAATCACTATAAAATTAAAACTTTAGGAGAAGCTATCTTCGAGGCTCCACATAAAAAAATAGCAGCCTCTACCAAATCTTGGGTTAAAACCTTTTGGGGAATACAACTGATCGTAGCTTTTATCATTACAGTGATGGTGGGAAGCATTTTAACAGAATTTAGTTTACGTGAACTACTAGATGAAGATGGTATTGGTGGGGCTCAAAAAATATTTTCAAGCCTAATCAATCCTAACTTCAAAATCTTGCCACAAGGAATTTTGGCAATTATTGAAACGATTTACATCGCGTTTATGGCAACTATCATTGCGATCCCTATGGCATTTTTGTTAGCATTTTTATCTGCTAAAAATATCATGGGCGGAAGTAAAATTGGTTTTAGTATCTATATGTTATTAAGAACTTTATTAAACATTACTAGATCTATCGAGCCATTGATATGGGCTATTATATTTTCTGTATGGGTTGGGATCGGTCCTTTTGCAGGTATGCTAGCTTTGATGTTGCACTCTGTAGCTTCTCTTACAAAGCAATACTCTGAAATCATCGAGTGTGTGAACGAAGGTCCTATAGAAGGTATTCAGGCGACAGGCGGTAATGCGATTCAAGTTATCTGGTTTGCAATCGTGCCACAAATCATTTTACCCTATATTTCATTTACCATTTATAGATGGGATATAAACGTTAGAATGGCTACAATCATTGGTCTCGTTGGAGGCGGTGGTATTGGTACTATGCTTGTTCAATATCAGGGCCAGGCTCTGTGGAATGAAGTTGGTACTCTAGCATTCTTAATTGTAATTGCTGTGTGGACTATGGATACAGCATCTGCATATATCAGAGAAGCTATTAAATAATCATTTAGGTACAAAGCTTGCCTGAGTATAACTAAGGGGAACCTTAAACTTACTCGACAGGCTTTTTACCCTTTTAAATTCTACCAATTTTGACGAAGCATCCACTTTAAAAAGTGGGCCGAATTGCTCTGTGTAAACTAAAATCCCAGGTTCTTTTTCTAAAGCTTTTAAATATGCAGCCTCAACGGTTGTAGATGTTTCTTGTCCCATAGACGAAATAAAAAAGCGTAATAACTTTGCACTTACAACTATAGACTTAATCTCTGTCTTCGATAATTTTGCTACCTTATGCGGTAGTAACCACAAACTTAAAGTTTTTTTACCGTCCACTATAGCGTCATAACGGCGAAGACTATGCTTTTTCCACTTTCTATCGTCTTTTGCAGCTTCAATTCTAATATTTAGTTTTTGATATGACATATCTGATGTCTTTAAAATCTCATCAAGCATTGACTCTAATTCAGAGTTAAAGAGGGCAGGGAGGTCTTTTTTTATTTCCTTAGTATTGGGAGAAAGCTTTGCCCGCTTTCGTGCATAGATAAAAAGATCTTTTTGCGAAACAGTGGTCATCTTTTTGTCTTTGTGGTCAATAATATAGAATTGATCTTTATCTCCTAAATATAATAAACCTGATTTTTTCGTAGGACTCTCTACTAAAAAGTCAGAGGATGACAAATAGGTGATAGACTTTACACTTTCTCCATCTTTTGAAAATTCAGAAGAAAGCATTAAATCAGAAAAAGCAAAAGAAATTA
>JAGRAL010000429.1 GCA_020434605.1 Bdellovibrionales bacterium | reverse complement strand
GCAACCAATGGATATAAAGTTTGTGTAATTAAAGATGATTTACCTGACCCACTCACACCGGTAACAACAATTAATCTGTTAAGAGGAATTTTAACGTCAATGTTTTTCAAATTGTGACCAGAGCAACCATACAGTTCAAGATATCTATCTTCATCTAGTGGCAGCACTCGGTCTGGTGGCTGAATTTTTACAGTTGTGTCTTCAAGTATGTATTTTGAAGTAAGAGAGTTTTTGTCTTTTAAAAAGTTTTTCTTTTCTCCTTCAAATACGATAGTACCACCGTGCGAACCTGAGCCAGGTCCCATCTCGATAATATAATCAGCGGAGTGGATAACATCGTGATCATGCTCAACTACGACTAAAGAATTTCCTAAGTCTTTTAGCTCATGTAAAATCTCAATCAGTCGTTGGTTGTCACGAGGGTGTAATCCAATGGTGGGTTCATCTAGCACATATAAGACTTGTGATAAGCCCATGCCTAATTGTGTGGCCAGATGGATCCTTTGGTATTCCCCACCAGATAGTGTGCGGGTGGCGCGGTTTAAAGTTAAATACTCTACTCCCACGCGTAGTAAAAAACTTAATCTAGAATGCAGTTGTTTTAATACCTCTGCGGATATAGTTTTTTCAGCAGCAGTAAGTCGTATAGATTTAATAAAATCAAAAAGTTCTTGTAGGTTCATTTCGGATAATTCATCAATAGATTTATCCATGATCTTTACTGATTTTACCTCTGGTTTTAACCTGGTGCCTTTACAGGTTTTACATAAAAAAGGACTCTTGTATCTGGATAAAAAAATTCGTACATGCATCTTGTACTTTTTTGTCTCTAGATAATCAAAATAACCTGTAACTCCGTCATAATTGTCTTTTCCGCTCCAGATCCATTTTTTATGTTCTTCGTCTAGTAGATTCCACGGAGTATTTAGGTCGATCCCTTCCTTTTTTGCAAACTTTCTAAGAGCTGTTTTCTCTGCCGATGTAGAAGGCATATGAAATATACTAATAGCTCCTTTAGCTAGGCTAAGTTTATCATTAGGAATCACTTTGTGCTTATCAATTTCAAGAGTGTTACCAAAACCACTGCAGTCTGTACAAGCTCCAACGGGTGAAGCAAAACTAAAAAGAGCGGGGCTAATAGTAGGAAGTGTGAAACCACAAATCGGACAAGCGAAACGTTCATCTAATTTTAAATCTTCACCCTCGGTAGATATGACATGGGCACGACCAAAGATTTCATGATTATATTTTTGGTAAGCCTCATAACATGTTCTTAATGAGTCCGTGATTCGACCTTTTGATTCTTCGTTTACGGCTAATCTATCTACTAAAATATAAAAACCATTTTTGCTAATTTTTGTTTTAGGAGTAATTTCAATAATTTCTTTAGTGTCTTTGTCGTAAAGTCTGCCATATCCATCTTGTAAAAGTTGTGCAAGGGCATCTTTTGGTTTTAATTTATTTCCAACAGGACATAAAAGATAAATACGCTTATCACTAAACGCTGAGAAAACTTTTTTAGTGGCAACGCCTAAATTATCAGATTCGATAGGAACGTTATGTGTAGGGCATCTGGCCTTACCTATTTTTGCATATAACAAGCGTAAATAATCTAAGATTTCAGTTGTAGTTCCGACTGTAGATCTAGAGTTTTTAACATGATTTTTTTGTTGTAGGGCAATTGCTGGCGGAATATTTTCTACCCTGTCTACGTCAGGCTTAGGTGCTGTTTGCAAAAACTGTCTAGCATAGTTAGATAAACTTTCAATGTATCTTCGTTGTCCTTCTCCGTACAAACTTTCAAAGGCAAGAGAACTTTTTCCAGATCCGCTGGGCCCACAGATAACGGTAAATTTTCCGATAGGAATTTTAACGTCAATATCCTTTAGATTGTTTTGTTTTACCCCGTAGAGGCGAATTGAATCCATCCACGAAGAATAGCAAGAATTAGGTAAATTGACAACGATAGCGCCACTACCAGCGCTATAACAATAGTTGTCAAGAATGTAGGTTAATAAGATAGATCTTCTTTAAAAAATTCGTTTGAATCTTTTATAAGCGCATCACCATTTGTTTCAGTAGGTTCGGTACCTTCTAAAAAGGCTTGTCTTACTACGTGTTTAGACGTGGAGCTAGCGAGCATTCCAGTCTCATTATCAATACTTGCCACCACTGTATTACTGGTCGGTGAAAAACTTTTGATGGGAAGACCATCATGCGCCACCTTCATATATTCAATCCATATTGGTAAGGCAGCTTTAGCACCGGTCTCTCCAACTCCCATGGATTTTTCTGCGTCATGACCAACCCAAACACCAGTAGCCACTTGCGGGGTGTAGCCAATAAACCAAGCATCATAAAAACCATTTGTAGTTCCGGTTTTTCCAGCTGCTGGGCGACCTAAAACTCTAGCGCTTGCTCCGGTTCCTTCTTCTACAACTCCAGCCAAGAGAGTAGTCCCAAGATAAGCTGTAGTTGGGTTAATCAATTGCTTTTCGTTTTTAAAGAAAAATGGCGGCGTTTTTCTAGCTTTAGCTTCTGCCAAAATCTTTTCTCTTCTTGATCTATTATCTTCAGCTGGCGGATTTGAGTCGGCACTAGCATCTGTTTCGGTAGTAGGTGATGGTTGCGGACTAAAAAAATCTTCCCGGCGTTGCGCAAAGTCCGCATCAATGGAAGCTGTTTCTTTTTCAAATCTTCTATCTAAGCTAATCGCGCCAGAAATTTCTTCGTCATCAGAAGATAAAACCTTTTTAATTAAAATCGGGGACATTCTCACGCCCAATCTTCCTAGGTGTCCAAAAACTTTTGTGATTTCGTAAAGTGTTACACTGCTTGACCCTAAACCAAGGGTTTGATCTCTGTTTAGAGGGCTAAAAATCCCAAGTCTTCTGGCGTAATCCTCAACCCAAGGTAATCCAATGTCAGCTTGCACTTTAATGGTGGGTATATTTAAAGATTTAATCAGTGCATTTCTAAAAAGTACGTCGCCTGTGAATTTCTCAGAATAGTTACTTGGCTTCCATTTTTTTACAGTAGTATCATCTTCGCTCTTAACAACCTCTTCATAAAC
>JAGRAL010000428.1 GCA_020434605.1 Bdellovibrionales bacterium | reverse complement strand
TAGCATACGACCTCTTGAAAGAGGCTATGGAGTTACTCTAGGAAATTCTCTTCGTCGTGTTCTATTGAGCTCTATGATGCGTTCAGCAGTAGCTGCAGTACGTTTTGAAGGTGTATTACATGAGTTCACTACTATTCCTGACGTAATGGAAGATGTAACTGATATCATTTTAAATTTAAAAGAAGTACGTTTCCGTCAATACAGCTCGGAGCCTAAGACTATCGTTATCTCTAAGCAAGGTGCCGGTGTTGTTACTGCTGGTGACATTCAATTGCCAGAGGGTATTGAAGTTATCAACCCTGATCAGCACATTGCTACTTTAGGTGAAGCAGCTAACTTTAAAGCAGAATTAATTGTTAGATACGGTCGAGGATATATCGCTGCTGAAGAGCAAAATACTGATTTACCGGTTGGCTTTATTGCTATTGACTCTTTGTACAGCCCAATTCGTCGCGTAAACTATCAAGTGGGTGCTGCTCGTGTTGGTCAAAAAACTGACTACGATTCTTTATCTATGGAAGTTTGGACAGATGGCTCTCTTCGTCCAGAAGAAGCTGTTTCTTTAGGTTCAAAAATTTTGAAAGAGCAACTACAGTTGTTTATTGATTTTGATGAGTCAGAAGAAAAAGTAGAGCAAGAAAAATCAGACTCTAAGCCGCAACTTAACGAAAATTTATTCCGTTCTGTTGACGATCTTGAGTTATCAGTTAGATCTGCTAACTGCTTAAAGAATGCAAACATTCGTTACATTGGTGAATTAGTAACTAGATCTGAAGCTGAAATGCTTAAAACTAAAAACTTCGGTCGTAAGTCTTTAAACGAAATTAAAGAACTACTTTCTGAAATGGGCTTAGGATTAGGAATGAAGATCGAAGGCTGGCCTCCTAAAGACTGGGATCCAGATACTTACACAAGAAACCGTCAAGCCGCAGCAGCTGCAGTAGCTGCTCCAGCTCCAACAAACACGGATGCGTAATTAAGTTTAATAGAGGAAAAAGAAAATGAGACACAATCGTATAACAAAAACTTTTAGTCGCGAAACTGGTCATCGTAAAGCAATGTTTCGTAATTTAGTGGTTTCTTTGGTTGAGCATGGAAGAATCAAAACTACTACTGACAAAGCAAAACAATTACGTAAGCACATTGAGAAAGCGATTACGATTAGCAAAGAAGGTAGTCTTCAGGCGCACAGATTGTTGCTGTCTAGATACCCAAATAAGGCTGCGGTTAGCTCATTAATGAAGGATATTGGACCACGCTTTAAAGACAGAAATGGTGGCTATACTCGTATACTAAAAATCGGTCGTAGACCTGGTGATGCTGCCGAGATGGCGATCATTGAGTTTGTTGACTACGCTCTACCAGAAGCTCCTAAAGAGGCTAAAGGTACAGATGCTACAGCTAAAAAGAAGACTGTAAAGAAAGCCGCTCCTAAAAAAGCTGCTGCATCTAAGATAAAAACAGTTAAGAAGGCAGCTAAGAAGGCCAAGAAGAAAGCTTCTAAGAAGTAATTGGTCTAATACTTACTACTTTTTATCTAAGAGCCCTCCCAAAGAGGGCTTTTTGTTTTAGACAATAAAGCATATGTATGTTTTGATTGATTCTTAATTAAATCCTCACTAGATTATTTTTATATGGAATGGGTAGATATACAAAAACGAAAGCCTTTGTATCT
>JAGRAL010000427.1 GCA_020434605.1 Bdellovibrionales bacterium | reverse complement strand
CTCATCATTTTTGTACTATCATTAGCAATCTCGGTCATTTGCTGCCTACCTTTTGAACAAAATACACAGGCAACCGTCTATATCAAAGAAAAGTCCATTTCAGAGACAGACATAGCTAGATTTGAGAGTAATTTGGTGCAAAGCCTTAGTAAAGTCGATGCCGTTGCCTCTACAGAGCTAAAATTAAAGCACCTTTTTAATCAGCTAGCCAACTCCACTTTTACCACCGAGTTTTTTGAGCTTAATATCCTGGGTGTAAATATCACTCTAAAGCCTAATAAAAAATTAGAAGGTAACCGAGCCAAGAGAGAGCTGCTAAGAAAATCTCTGGTTCCAGCCATCTCTAAAGCTCTCTTTTTAACAAATTTGCAAGATCTTAGGGACTCATTAGAGCTAAAAAAGATAGGCATCGGTTTAAAAACAAACAAACTGATCGCCCAGTCTGAAAAATTAAATAGCATGTACAGTGATTATCAAAATAAATTAGCTATCACAAAAGAGCCTTTTTTACAGGTACCTAGTAGCCAGGCCGCGCAACCGCAAAACCACTCTGCACCAAGCGATAGCCGCGATAAGGCTGACTTGAGAACCTTCCGCCCAGAGGACTCAGATGTCCGCGACAGCGATTTATTTAAATACGAGTTTAATCTTCTACCGGTATCTCAACAATATTCTGCAATTAAAAGTCTAATAGTAAAAAATAATGTTTTGATTAAGCTATCAAAATCTGAGTTAGACAAAGTTAAATCTGCACTATCATCCATAGCGAGTATCGATTCTGAGCTACGTGAATCGACTAACGCTAATTTAGATGCATTTAGTGATAAAATCACAGATTTATTAGGCTACGCTGAAGACCTAAAGTACAGAAATTATGACTCCTATAAATCTCTGGTTCTTACCTCTCAAAATTCAAAAATTAATTATATCTACACTGAGTTTGTACAAAAAAATATCTTATTTGAGTTGGTTAAATATTTTATTCTCTGCTTTATTTTGCTATTCGCACTAGGTCTACTTTTATTATCCGTTAAAACCAAATATAAGGAATGGCTGACCCATGAACACACTTAGTAATATTGCTTCCACTTTAGCAAAAACTCCCAAAAAATGGCTAGTAACAGGCGGTGCGGGTTTTATCGGCTCCAACCTTGCTGAGTTTCTATTATTAGCAAAGCAAGATGTTACCGTCCTAGATAACTTAAGCACGGGCTACCAAAAAAATATTGATACTCTAAAGAGTATTGCAGATAAGGAAAAAGCTAATTTTACTTTTATAAAAGGTGATATCGTAGATTACCAAACATGCCTTAATGCAACAAAGGCTCAGGATTTTATCCTGCATCAAGCTGCACTTGGCTCAGTACCAAGATCTATAGAATTGCCTCTGGATTCGCACCTAAACAACGTGGATGGGACTCTCAATGTGTTTCTAGCTGCAAAAGAGAATGGAATCCAACGAGTTGTTTACGCTTCTTCTAGCTCCGTTTATGGCGACTCACAGGAAATGCCTAAGGTAGAAGATGTAATCGGTACTCCACTGTCTCCTTATGCAATCACGAAATTAGTAAACGAAGTATATGCTAAGAATTTTTCTCAAATATATGGGATAGAGATGATCGGCCTAAGGTATTTTAACGTATTTGGTCCTAGACAAGACCCTGATGGCGCTTATGCGGCAGTAATACCCAAGTGGATTAAATCACTTATTCAAGATCAGCCAGTATCAATCTTTGGAGATGGAGAAACCAGTAGAGATTTTTGCTACATACAAAATGTTGTATTAATGAATATTTTAGCTTCGTTAAAAACAAATAAAAATGCCATCAACCAGGTTTACAATGTAGCGTGCAATGAGAGAACTACATTAAATGATCTATATAAAATCATTGTGGCTGAGTTAAAGGCTCACCATCCACATGTAGAAAACATGAAAGCTGAGTACAAAGACTTCAGACCTGGAGATATACGTCATTCACTAGCCAATATTGAAAAAGCGCAAAAGCTTTTAAATTATGCTTATTCGCACACCTTGCAACAGGGTATGAAAGAAAGCATCCCTTGGTATATTAATAATATTTAAATTTATTGTTAATTTTTCAGAACGGCTTTTAAACACTTAGCAATACTAAAAGGCTTATCATCACCTTTTAGTACTCTAACCGCTACACTTTTTACAAAAGCATTATCAGAGTTAGCCAAGTTTTGTGCGAAGTAAAAATAATACTTTTTATTATAAAACGATCTTAAGAGTAAAAGTGCAGCGACTTGTCGATAAGGCTCGTCTTTTTTTAAAGTCTCAAAACTTAAAAAATAAAGTGCTAAGTGAGTATCTAATTTTACGCTCTCACCGATTGTAGTAGAAAGACCATCTATATAAGCAGAATCGCAACATGCCTTTTCTTCTGCTGCCTTACGAATATCGAAAGTGAGCCTCTCAAAAGCTTTATTCACTTCACTCATATTTGTTTGCTGTCGTCTGATCGTACCATTATCTTGACCACTAAGAACTTTCTTCGCTAGCTCTTCGTTAAGATAAGTACTCATTGTTACAGGTTTAAGATAGATCGCAAACGATACAAACAGCGCCAGAAGTATGAATAGCGCAAAACGAATTTGAACCAATCTAGAATCACTCATTAGTAATCCTCGTTTATATTAAAAAAACCATGGCTTGCACACTTACTAAGACCCATCGCATACTTACTGCATGCCGTGTTAGTTAGAGCATACTTTTCAACTATCTTCTCGCACCAATGCGGCATTACGTTGTTAAACTTTATTTCTAATACAGACTCACCCTTAGACAATAGTGGGTAATTAACTTGGGCTTCTCTACCACGTAACCAAGGTCTCACTCTAATATTGTCATCGAGAGTAATCCTTAGATTAATATCATTTTTTCCTACAAAAGGTAGACGCTGATAAGAGACAGTAACTACCGGACGTAAGCTATTCAGCGTTGTAGAGTAAAAATATTCTCTTAGTGTTTTTTTATTACTACTAAAATGCATGCCTCTAGTTAGATTTTCGTATTCATTAGAGGTAAGCTTATCTTTACGTTTCAAAATTCGATCATGTAGTCTTTCTTTAATTTCTAAAGATGCTGATGACTGATCATCCCCGTAATATCTAATGCGAAACTTTTTTCTATGTAAAACCCCAGCCATCTTCTCGTAAAACGCTGACAAGTTGCTTGTATCAAAATAAATGCTGTTCACTTCATAACTGTTGGAACCTGCCACTATATTACTGTCCAATACAGCGATTTTTGAAATATCTTGAATAATTTGAGTCTTAAGAAACTTAGGAACTATGTATTTAATCTCAAAACGACTTACAGGTGTAGCAATTATATCTTGAGCTATCACAAGTAAGCTCCAAGATAACCCAAAGGAGAACCAACTTTTAAGGTTCCTATGTCCCCTAGCTCTTTATTGATCAGAGCAACTTCTTTTTCTGAAAGATTATATTTGCTATCGCTACTTTTTAAAAATTTAATTCCATTATCAGTATAAAATAGTGGGCTAAAACTAAAATTTTCACTTGGAGCAGTTTCAATGTCCTGTAAAAGATTATGCTGAAAGTGAACTTTTGAGTCATTGTCCAAAGAGACTTGTTTACCATTTCCCCATAAAACGGAAGAGTTAATATTACCGGTGCCACCAGAAAAAATAGGCTTCTTTTGGTAAGATGCATACGCAACCGCATTATCAACGAATGATGATGAGTACACACGTGCATCAGATCTATCTTTTACTGCTACACCAATTCCATTATTCGCAAAATAGCTATTAAATATGATGACCCTACTATTTTCACCGACACTGACACCTTTATCCACATTATCCATATGTATGTTGTTTCTTAGGATGATATTACTTCCTGAAACATCAAAACCATCACCCCTGTTCTTAATGAACTTAGAATTTTCGACTAAGAAGTCTCCAAAGTCTAAATCTACAGCATCTGATTTATGACCACTAAAAGTACAGTTAGAGATCACCCCTTTTGAATTTTTGGCATTGAAGCCGTCTTCACTATCACCACCAGTAAACACACTATATTCTAGATCTACAGGAGCTGAAAACACACTGACTCCACCAGTAAAAAAAGAGTTGGCAAAAGCTCCCTCAGAGTAATTTTCAAACAACATATGACGTAAAATTGTTTTAGCTTTCAGTGGTCCAACTACCGCAAAAACCATAAAGTTGCCATCTGACTTTGAAGTAACGTGAATGATTTCTTTTTCTGTACCTAACGCTTGTACAGGCGAATATGATATAAAGCTTTTATTGGCTGCAATTTTAATTGTTACACCAGCATTTATCTTTACAGGCACACCTTCTGGCACCACTACATTTTGATCAAAAATATATGTGCCCTTTTTTAACATGACACCCTTACCGTCTTTTACAAATTCTGGGTTAGACTTCAAGAACTCATTTCTAGTGCGAGTTCTCGCTGCCATCTCGTCAGTTCTAGAGACATTTTCAATAGAACTCCACAGGTCATCTTGATCAATCACTGCGTTTGTTACAGCGTTTGTGAATGTATAATGAAACTTTAATTTCTTAGACTTTACACTAGCTCCACTAACAAAAAATAGTTCCTCACGAGCCATAGCATTGCCTTCTTCATTACGCCCTGGGTGTATAAGAACGTCTTCATCAGGTCTAAACACTAATCGCTCTACATCTGACTGAAACACAAAAGATCCAATGGATTCATCCGAAGAGTCTAATTTCCTGTTATTATTAGAATCACGGTATACCTTCAAAGATTCACCTGGGTTTGCATAACTTCCGTCGATACTCATTTCAGTCCACTGAATTGGTACATGCGCAGAAGCTCTCACTCGAACAGAGTGAACAGCGGATTTATCGGCTACGTTTAAAGTTTTTGCTAAAACAAATGCTTTTGCAAAAATTAACTCTTTTTTAATTAAACTGATATTATGTTTTAGTGAGTCACGAATACCATTTACGTTTTTAGTAAAGTTTTTACCAATTACATCAGAAGTCAGAAAGTTTTTATCAAAGTGTTTACGAAGTTGATCATAAATCCCTAAGATCAAAGCTCCGTCATCCTTTACTAGCTCCCAAAGATATTTGTTCCTTGCAAAACGATACATCGGGTCTTTCAATAACTGGAAGTGAGGTAGGTAGCCCTTACCAAACGCGTACCTAGGCCCAAGCTCTATCCCTTTTTCAATGTTCTCGCCAATTTTATCTACGTTAATATCAAACAAAATTGGTTCAAATTTTCCGACAGTATCATCGTAATATAAATAACGATTTGTAGCTGCCAAACCATGGTGAGTACCTGCAAATGTCACAATTGCTTCTGCAGCGGCAAACTTATCGACTTTCGACATCAAAATGGCTTCTTTAGCAGTATCCGCTTCTAACAATTTAGAGAGTGCAGTCACATAAAACGGCGTTCTATCTGTTTTACCGACATAGTTATTGTAAACTTCAGGCGTAAAACTACTACCTAACATTCCGTTGGTCTTGTAGCGAGCAGATATTGACTGATCTCTAATACGAAAAATAGCACTAGCGGCTTTATTGTTTGATTCTAAAAACTCTTTATTAGGGCTTTCCACCAAATAGTAAAGATACTTTTTTCCCGTTAAGTTTACAGATAAGTTCGCAAAACTATCACGGAAAGTAAGTAAGCCAAGACTTCTCGCTATGTGAAATCCAAGTATCTCCATGTAGTAACCACGATCATGTACCACAATAAAGTTTATCTCGCGCATTCCGTGAAATAAGTTGTTACTAGGAAAACGAATTCTCCAGGATTTGTAATCATTTGCCCAGTGCACAGAAAGCCCGCCACGTAAACGAGCCTTAACCTCGTAAACATCGTCACCATTTACAAAGTGCGCTGGAACCCAATCTCTATCACCATCAGCCATTCGACCTTGTTTGATTAGTTTCTCAACGATATTATTAACTTTAATTATATTTTTATCACTAAACTCTAACTTGTAGGAGTCTGGCTCTCTTACTAAATATTGATATTCGTCTAGTTTCGTAGAAATTGGAGCATACCAAGGTTCACTTGGTATCATTTCAGTCTTAGAAAATGAGTTAGCAACTAGAGCTTTTGTACGATATTTAAACTGTATGTATATACCGACAACAGCATTCAACACTAAAAAAGTGGACAATGCTATTATCGTAATTTTTCGATTTTGCGCTTTCATTTTACATCAAATTTCCACTGAAGATTCAGGGCCAATGATTTGCAAGTTCGTAAACTCAGGATACTTCTCTTTAAAGAACTTAATAACTTGCTCC
>JAGRAL010000426.1 GCA_020434605.1 Bdellovibrionales bacterium | reverse complement strand
GTTTGTAGACAATAAAAAGGCATGAGCCTATTTTTAAGTTTATTAGTATCCATTTCGATGGCGCAAGAAATTCGCTTGCGCCTTCTACACCATCAAAAATCGATACCCGTATTAGCAGAAAATATCCAATTATCCGAGGGAACTGCACAAGCACTTACGATTACTTATTCTGAGCCACAAAAAAAATGGTTAGTCTTAAACCAAAAAAATAATGGGCTCAGCACTGAGGCCGCAAAGACTCTTGAATTAAAAGCTGAGAACGCCATCATCCACGGCAGAAAGCTGTCAGGTAAATTTAAATTAGTTTGGAATGAAAAAAACAAATCTATCGATTTAATTTATCCGATGGATATAGATAAATATTTGTTGGGTGTCTTGCCAGCAGAAATGCCAGCGTCCTGGCCTCTAGAAGCGCTAAAAGCTCAAGCGGTCGCCTCTAGGTCGTATGTTCTTGCGCAAATGCAGGGGCAAACGCACAGGCACTTTGATGTAGATTCTTCAGTAATGGATCAGGTTTTTAACAAAAAAAAATTTGAAGTTCTTCCTGCTAATTTAAAAGAAAAAATTCGAGCAGCAATACTACAAACTCAAAAAGAAGTTTTGTTTAAAGGTAACAGAGTATACAAAACTTACTTTCATGCTAGATGCGGGGGGCACACAGAAAATCCCAAACTGGTTTGGAACGACTCATGGTCGTGGAACGGTAAAAAAGATCCTTACTGTGACCTTGGGAACGCTCAAAACTGGGCTTACAGTATAAGTATAGATAGTTTAGCGCAGGCATATGCGGACGATACCAATGAAAACATAGGGACAATCACAAAAATTGTAGCAGGAAAAAAGACAAACTCAGGAAGATCTGATCATATTTTTTTATTTTTTGAAGATGGGAGAATACGTAAGTGGTCTTCGCAAAACTTACGAAAAAGCATCGGCTTTTCTAACATAAAGTCCACATTATTTAATATTGTTCTCAATAAAGAAACAGTTTCCTTTCGAGGCAAAGGCTTTGGGCATGGTGTAGGTTTATGCCAATTTGGCTCTAGGCAAATGGCGAGTCTTGGCAAAAAACACAGTGAAATCTTAGAGTTTTACTATCCTGATGCACAACTACGTAGCGTTTTTCAATGGCCAGCTTTTTTGGCAAAGCTGCAAGAGAAGACTTTGCAAGTGAAATAGCAAAAATTTCACTTGTGTCTTTCTAAGTACACATTAAAATAAATAAAGCCTTAAGGGAGGTCATTATTATGAAGTTAGTTATAACTCTATTAGCTGCAAGTATCTTTGTCTCTTGCACATCATCATTAGAAAAAAGAAATGAATTAAATGACAGAGATACTCGTTTAGAAAAACAACAAGATGTAAGTGGTGGCGATGTCCTAGGCGTTCGTGACAACAAAGTAAGAGTACAAAGAAAAGTGCTTTTAGCAGAAGAGTTACGTCTTTTAGAAAACGAAGTATATGGAATGGAAAATGAAGTATACGGAAATCGCCAGTATGGGACTAAAGGTCTTTACGGTGTTTACACTGAGTGTTTAGCGGATGTGGATTCTGTTGAACTTGGTGGGTCTGGTAAGTTAAAGCCAATCGAACCGCCAGCGTCTGTAATAAAAGAAGATCGTGACCTT
>JAGRAL010000425.1 GCA_020434605.1 Bdellovibrionales bacterium | reverse complement strand
TAAACCGCCGCCGCCTACCGGTACCACAATCGAATCGATTTCTTGTAACTGCTCTAATAGTTCAAGTCCGATAGTGCCTTGCCCCGCAATAATAGATGGGTCAGCAAACGGAGGAATAAGTACCAGATTTTTTTCTTGCGCTAACTTTTTAGCATATTCAAATGCTTCATCAAAGATAGCGCCATACTGAATCACAGTCGCACCGTAGCCCTTAGTAGCTTGCACTTTTACCAGTGGAGCTGACACGGGCATAACAATCGTAGCTGGAATTTGAAGTCGGTTAGCTGCGTACGCAACCCCTTGCGCATGATTTCCAGCAGAACTGCAAATCACTCCACGCTTTCTTTCTTCATCTGTAAGATTTGTAATACGGTTAGTAGCTCCTCGAATTTTAAAGCTACCGGTTTTCTGTAAATTTTCAAACTTCAAAAAGACTTCCAAGCCTGCTCTTTCTGAGCAGGACTTGGAATATCGACACTCCGTCTTCCTAACAACGGTGGCAATTTTCTCTTGTGCTTCCCTGACATCGTCTAATGTTGCAATCTTCATTTTGTTGTCCACCAAACCGTTGATATCCCTATTATCGGTGCATATTCTCCTAGCATCCTGGGCGCTCTCTGCAAGTGTTCGGTAATTGCTTCTACACTTTCCTCATCATAGTAAAAGTAAGGCGCAAATACCTTGTTACACTTCGCACAGCGGTCAACCCACTTTGCATGTTCACTAGTAGTTCCGCAGACATGGCAGCGTCTAAAGTGAGTTTGTTTCTTACCCACTTGGACCTCCTAGTTGTAGCCTTATTCTACCAAAATCTAGTGAAATATGCCCAAAAACTTTAAAAATTAATTCTATATTGTCTAATGACTTTTCGCAAAATGAATTTGCATAACGAATACAAGGACTCAACTCTTAGAGTCATTTTTTCATTTTGAGACTGCCCCTATGAATTTGTCTTCATTTTTAAAGCTATTTATCCGAAATATCACTGATTAAAAGGAAGAGTTTATGAGTATTATCACCAAATTTTTTCGTGCCATCAGTAAGCCCAATCAATACGATATTAAAATTGCAGTAGATGAGTGGAATGAGGTAATGAAAATTATTCACTTAGTGCGAGATGTATCCAACGAGTTTGCATTAGATAGTTACAGACAGCACAAAGAAAAAACTGACTCATTTTTGGGAGAAGATGACATACGCATCATAAGCTTCGCCGTCTTTATAGAGTGGTGGTCAGATTTGGTCATGAACCATGAGCAAATGATTATGTTTGGATGTCTATCCTATTGCAATGGAAAATTAGATAAGGACCAACTTGCCTTAAATAATACGGCTCTAACACTAATCAAGAAGAACAAACAAATTCAGCATATGGAATTAGTTAAATTTGCTATAATAAGATCTCTTGAAAAAAACAATCCAAACCAATTGAGTACACTCAAAAAGATAGTATTAAATGCACAACAAATGCTTGCAGATGAACAAAAAAATATTCTTCAAAGCTACACTGAAAAAGTCAGAGGTTTATACTTAAGAAATCTTTTTAGAAAAAAATATCATATAACTTATTACTACGATATAGCCTTAGAAATGGCCCAGGCTGCATAATAATCTGACTTTAAGCTTATTTTCTATTTAAAATCTTTTTATAATTTATGAATATTTTAAATTCATCTGTAGGCTTACCATCTAAAGAGTAACGCTCAGGATTTGTTTTTCCATCGATTATAAAGTTCCCATCAAACTTTTGATCAAAATAC
>JAGRAL010000424.1 GCA_020434605.1 Bdellovibrionales bacterium | reverse complement strand
TAATAAACTAGAGTATATAGGATCGATATCAGTTGCTGGTGAAAATGTATCGCAATCTGTACGTTGCACTAAAAATATAAACTCTACTGTATTGCCATAGTTTTTTAACGTCATTAATTCTTCAATATGCTTTTGACCTCTAGTAGTTACCGCATCAGGAAACAGGGCGGTCTTTCCCTCACTCATTGTTACATTTTTTACTTCTATGATGTGATAGCCACCATTTTTTAAATCAGCTGGTTTAGGTTTCTCTGTAAGTGTTGGGTGTAAAACAAAATCGGACCTTGATTGATCAGAAATTTTTACCTCAGAAAAATGTCCTTTATACTCTTTATAGGGTAGGTGTGATGCTTTTAAAACTAATTCTTTTACAAGTTCGTTAGCACGACCTGTGTGAATCCCAACCCATGTAGTACCAATTTGTATGGCCTCAATCGTTGCTTTTAGTTTTCGTTTAGGATCGTTAGATCTAGTAAATAGACAGGGGGAGTTTGGAACATTGATTGATTTTAAGCTGCCCGTATTAGGACAGTGAGATACAATGGTTTCAGTATCTGTTTTTATGTCGGCAAAAAAGCGTTTGTAGCGCTTTAAAAAAATACCTTGTTCTAATGTAATATTGATTTCCATTAGGATGGTGTAGGGGAACTTTAAAGTAGAGTCATGCTGCTAAGCTTAAAAATCTACCTTTAGTCCACCGCTGATAATCTGATCACTTAGATCATAATCTTCATCGGTAGCAACTAAGACTTGAAAACTTCCCACTAGCCACATGTGATTGATGCCGTCAGAATTATCAAGTCTAGCTATAGCATCACCCATCATCCAATCTAGTAAAATAGCAACCCCACCAGCAAATGTAAATGCAGGAGTAAACGCTCGTGCACTTCTTTCTCCATCATCACGTCTTTCCCAGATACCGATCAAACCACCTCCGCCTTCGGCATAGGGTACTAAGTACTGAGTTTCTAAAAATTCTAAATTGATTCTTAATTTTAAGAAAAGCGGTAAGATGTATGCATTATACTTTTCTCTAGCCTCACTACCATCAGATAGAGTTCCTTTTCCATTAGCGATTAAAACTCCCGAGCTGGCTACTAAACCAAACTTGGCAGCTGCCGTTTTTAACTGCCACTCGTAATCGACTAAAACACCGTCAGCAGCTCCATAAACTGAATCAAAGGATCTTGTGTCATCTTTAAAATCTTCAAAGGTAGCATGAAGGTATTGCACGGTGACGGCATTGTGTTGCTCAGAGCGTTCGTAATCGTAAAAAGTTTGTCCACCAGATACCTTCTTAGGTTTGCCGTAAGACTTTTTTGGGTTTACCTTTTTTTCTTCGTCATCAATGTCTGAAGTGTCGTAGGTAAAAGATCCATCTTCTTCTTCGATGGCATTACCGTATTTTGTATTTCTTTTTTTAGCCCCTTTTACGCTTTTGGTATCGTAATAAAACTCTCCGTCTTCTGATACTTCGGTGGGTCTTTCAAGAGTATCTAAAATCTCTCGTTCTTGTGCGTGCAGGTATAAAGAAAAAAGTAAACTAAATAACATGTTCTCTCCTTTTTGAGGAGATCAGTAGCGTGATACCGATAAGTATAAGAACAAGTGGATAGTTAAGCAGTAACTCAATTACAAACCATAGAGGCCATAAGATATATCTGGTTAGGGTTTG
>JAGRAL010000423.1 GCA_020434605.1 Bdellovibrionales bacterium | reverse complement strand
ATAAGATATACCAAGGTCTTAGTTTATCCAATCAGCCCATCGTACAACATTTGCTACAATCTACGTTTGGTAATCATCAAATGGAATATTTAGTTAACAATGATGAGCCTGTTTTGGGAGCTTATAGAAAGTTAGGGATTGCTGGTCTTAGTGTGGTAGCACAAGTTCCAAAATCAAAGGCTTTAGCGACAATCCGACAAGTACAATACCGGTCATTTTTAGTAATGTTAATCATAGTATGTTTGGCCTTTTTTATTAACTATAGTTTTTCTCACAGCTTAACAGAACCCTTAAGGCGACTATATTACGCTACTTCAAAAATTATCGAGGGCAACTATGACGTGAGTTTACGAAAAACCTCTACAGATGAGTTGGGTGCGCTCACACTAGCATTTAATGATATGGCTAGTGGATTAAAAGAGAGAGAAAAGATCAAAACAGCGTTTAATAAATTTCACTCAAAAGAAATTGCGGCAAAGTTATTATCCGGCGAAATCAAATTGGGGGGAGAGAGAAAGATTGCCACGGTTCTCTTTAGTGATATTCGCGGGTTTACTTCAATGAGTGAAAACATGAGCCCAGATGAAGTTGTATTGCTATTAAATGAGTACCTTACAGGGATGGTGAAGATTATCGATAAATGGCAAGGGATTGTTGATAAATATATTGGCGACGCTATCATGGCGGTTTGGGGTACACCAGAAGCAAAACCTAATGATGCCTATAATGCAGTAATGGCAAGTATAGAAATGCGTGAGTTCATGAAGGCTTTCAATGAAAAAAGAACCTCAGAGGGTAAGACAGAATTGCAAATTGGTATAGGTCTTCATACAGGCGAAGTCGTTGCTGGTAATATTGGTTCCGAGGAAAGATTAGAGTATACATGCATCGGTGATACCGTAAACCAAGCTAGTAGAATTGAAGCTGCTACCAAAATATTAAATGCCGACATATTGATTAGTGATGCTACTCATGTACTTGTTAGTGAAAAGAAAATCGTTTGCGGTCCTCAGCTTAAAATACAAGTAAAAGGCAAAGCCAATTATTTACAAGTCTACAGTGTGATTGGTCATATGAAGGGTGAGGAATTACAGACAAGCTTAACGCAAGAAAAAATTCAAGAGATGCAAAATCAAGTAGTACCAGAGCATATTTCTGAAGAAGAGAAGGTAGAAAGCTTAGAGAAGACAATTGTAAACATGCCAAGCCCAAGCGCCTATTATGTGGTTGCCGATCCGCTGGTGGGTGAAAAATTGGGGCCGTTTACTTTAGATCAAATCAAAGTCAAAATGGCTAGAGGAGATTTTGATCCAAGGCTCGCTATGATTTGTAAAGAAGGTGAGTCAGAGCTACGACCGATGCTGGGTTATCTTGGAGTGGAAAGAAGAAACTCCAAACCACCATCTACTCCTCCCAAGCAACCAATAGCCGAAGACTTGCAACGCAGTTCATTTTCTAATGAATGGTTTATTTATGGTCCAAATGGTGAATCAATGGGACCATATACATTTGATAATATCAAAGTGGCACTAGAGGCTGGTCATATCACAAGATCTACTTTTGTTTGGAAAACAGGGCTTGAGGATTGGGTTCATTTGCATGAACTAGCTGAGTTTAACCGCCGCACTGGTTGAGAATCCAAACTTCGATTGGTTTGCCAAAAAAATAATCTATTAACGCAGGGGGTTTCTTGCCAATGCTCCCTTGAGATTTTGACATTCAATTACTTATAGATCAAATTATCTACTTCAAGTTATAGGAGTAGAAATGAAAAAAATCGTGGTTAAAAATCCAGTGGTAGAGATGGATGGAGATGAGATGACCAGAATCATTTGGTCATTTATTAAACAAAAGTTAATTCTTCCTTATTTAGACTTAGACATTAAGTACTTTGATCTTGGTGTTGAAAGCCGAGATAAGACAGATGACCAAATCACTGTTGATGCAGCTGAGGCGACAAAAAAATATCAAGTTGCTATTAAGTGTGCAACGATCACCCCAGATGAAGCGAGAGTAAAAGAATTTAATCTTAAAAAAATGTGGAAATCTCCAAACGGTACTATTCGTAATATATTAGATGGTACAGTGTTTAGAGAACCAATTATCTGTCAAAATGTACCTCGTCTTGTTCCTAATTGGACAAAACCAATCGTAATCGGAAGACATGCATTTGGTGATCAGTACCGTG
>JAGRAL010000422.1 GCA_020434605.1 Bdellovibrionales bacterium | reverse complement strand
CCGTCTAAGCAGATAGATTTTACGACTGCTGATTTTACGCTGACTGGTAGAGTTGGGTTTAGTAAAAAATCGTTCTCTAAATAATACTATTTTGTATCACAGTATTTTTTGCGAAGCGCTGAGAGAGTTCGGGGTAATCAATATTAAAATGAATGCCCCTTGATTCTTTTCTCTTTTGTGCACATAAGACGGTTAACTTTGCAACAAGCGCTATATTTCTAAGTTCTAAAATATCTTTTTGTACTTTAAAGTCCCAATAATAATCTTTTACTTCAGAGTTAATATGTAAAAGCCTTTGTTCGGCGCGCTCTAATCTTTTATTTGAGCGCACAATGCCAACATAGTTCCACATTAAATTTCTGATTTCGTCCCATATATGGTTAATTACACTCAGTTCGTCACGATCTTGTTTTGTTGAATGGATCCAATCAGGTATGTTTACGTTAGTTATATCTTCGGTTTCGATAAATTTTGTTATGTACTCAGCTGCTTTTCCGCCTTGAACTAAGCATTCTAGCAAAGAGTTGCTAGCTAATCGATTAGCTCCATGTAGACCAGTGCAAGCTGTTTCACCTATGGCAAGTAAACCTTTGATATCGGTTACACCTTGCGTGTCAGTTAGTACTCCTCCGCACAAGTAATGGGCTGCTGGTACTACAGGGATTGGTTCTTTTCTAATGTCTATCCCTAGAGATAAGCAGCGTTCAAAAATTACAGGAAAATGATTTTGTATAAAGTCAGGGGATTTATGGCTGATATCTAAGTACACACACTTAGCCCCTGATGTTTTCATTTCCTCATCAATCATGCGAGCGACGATATCTCTTGGTGCTAGCGCTCCTAACTTATGCTGAGAAGATGTAAAGTCTTTGCCATCTTTATTAATTAACCTTCCGCCTTCACCACGAATGGCTTCAGTGATCAAAAAATTTCTTGTTTCTTTATGGTATAAACAAGTTGGATGAAATTGCATGAACTCAAGATTTGAAACTCGGCAACCAGCACGAAAAGCCATGGCTATGCCGTCGCCTGTGGCACCATCCCAGTTGCTAGTGTATAAATATACTTTTCCTGCACCACCTGTTGCTAAAACAGTTGTTTTTGCTTTTACGGCAAAGACATGGTCGGTCTTTGTATCTAACATGTAAGCACCAAAACACTGAATGTTGGCGGATGGCTTAAGGCGTAATTTTTTATTTGTGATTAAATCTACTGCGCAGTGATGATCTAAAAGAGTGATATTTTTTTGCGCTTTTACTTTTTGTAGAAGTGTATTGTGTATAGCTTCTCCGCTGTGATCTTGCACATGTAGAACGCGTCTAGCAGAGTGTCCACCCTCGAGTCCTAAGTGGGTTTTACCTGACTCATCCACATCAAAAGCCACACCAAAGTCCTGCAAATCTTTAATGCGCTTAGGGCCGTCCTCAATCATTTCTTGCACGACATCTCTATCCGAAAGTCCAGCTCCAGCTGTTAAAGTATCAGTGATGTGCGAATCAAAGCTATCGCTGGTTGCCGATACACTGGCGATTCCACCTTGTGCCATTCGAGAGTTGCAATCCGTAAGATCTGCCTTAGTGGTGATGCCCACTTTTAGATTTTTAGGTAGCTTAAGGCTTAAGTAAAAACTTGATAAGCCAGAGCCAATAATTAGAACGTCAAACTCCATGGAACCATAAGTACGAGCTTGAGAGCTAAAGTGGTATGAAAATAAATAACGCAAAAAGTCATAAGCTTTTTCAGAAAGGGCTACACTGGAGTTAAAAATTACGTAAAAATATAGTGAGATCATGCACTTATGATCAGGATATGGAGCAAGGATGCGATTTCCATTATGGCTAAAACTTAGCTTTGTTTTAAGCTTAGTGTTTGTTGTGGCGCTTTGGGCG